>CAMNLO010000065.1 GCA_946543095.1 uncultured bacterium | reverse complement strand
GGGAAACGCGGTGGGCCGGGGGGACAGGGACTGCTCCCTGCAGAGAAGAAACCAGAAGCTTCTGGAGGAGCCCCCCTCTCCCGCCGTGAATGAAGCCCAGCGCAAACGGATCATAGAGCTTTCGGTGGAGGCAGTAAAAAAGCTTGGCTATGTGGGCACCGGGACGCTGGAATTCCTGCTGGATCAGGACGGCAATTTCTGGTTCATGGAGATGAATGTGCGGCTCCAGGTGGAGCACTGCGTCACGGAAATGCTCACGGGCATCGACCTGATCAAGTGGCAGATCCGCATTGCCGCGGGGATCCCCCTGAACTTTTCCCAGGAGGAGGTGCGGATGAAGGGCTCCGCCATCGAATGCCGCATCAACGCGGACAGCTGCGGGAGACTGAAAATGCTCCATGTCCCCGGGGGGCCCTCCGTCCGGTTTGACACCAGCCTCATTGAGGGCACGGTGGTATCGCCCTATTACGACTCTCTGGTGGGCAAGCTCATTGTGTACGCGAAAACCAGGGAGGAGACCCTGCGGAAAATGCGGGCCTCCCTCTGCGAGCTGGTGATCGACGGAATCCCCACCAATATCAAGGAGCAGTTAAAGATCGTGGAGGATGAGCGCTTCACCTCCGGAAACTATGACCTGACTTTTATGGGAAACGGATAAACCATGGCATTACTGAATTTTCTGAAACCGGAAAACAAACTGGAGGAAGGAGGCCGCAGCTCCGCTCCCCTGCAGAGGGATGACGGCGAGCCCGAAAAAAACTGTCCCAACTGCCATAAGGACATTCCCTTAAGCCGTCTGTTCGCAAACGCCCTGGTCTGCTCCTGCGGGTATCATTTCCGCATGAAGGCGCGCCAGCGGATACGTCTTGCGGCGGACAAAGACAGCTTCATGGAGCTCTTTTCCGGCATGCAGGCGGACAATCCCCTGAATTTCCCCGGCTACAACGAAAAGCTGGAAACCGTCCACACCGCCAGCGGGGAAAAGGAAGCGGTGGTCTGCGGCACGGCACGCATCGGCGGGCAAAAATGCTGCCTGTTTGTGATGGAACCCTGGTTCATGATGGGCAGCATGGGCTGCGCCGTGGGGGAAAAGATCACCTCCCTGTTCGAATACGCCCTGGCCCACAGGCTTCCCGTGGTGGGCTTCACCGTTTCCGGCGGCGCCAGGATGCAGGAAGGGCTTTTGTCGTTAATGCAGATGGCAAAGACCAGTGCCGCCGTGAAACGCCACAGCGACGCGGGGCTTTTGTATATCGCCGTGCTGACGGATCCCACCACCGGGGGCGTCATGGCAAGCTTTGCCATGGAGGCGGACATCATCCTCTCGGAGCCCGGGGCCACGGTGGGCTTTGCCGGGGCAAGGGTCATCGAGCAGACCACCAGAAAGGCTCTGCCGGAGGGCTTCCAGAAGGCAGGCTTTTTATTAAAGCACGGGTTCATCGACAGCATCATCCCCCGTTCCGATCAGAAGAAATACTTAACGGAGCTTTTGAAGCTGCATAACAGAAGGAGTCTTTCGTGAACAGCGACGCATTCGGAAGGGTCCGGCTGGCCAGAGACAGCAGGCGGCCCACAGGTCTGGACTACATTAAAAATATCTTCAAGGGCTTTATCGAATTCCACGGAGACCGCCGCTTTGCGGATGATCCCGCCATTGTGGGCGGCATCGCAAGGCTTCAGGATCTCCCCGTAACGGTCATCGCCATCGAAAAGGGCCACACCGCAAAGGAGCGGACCTTCCGGAATTTCGGGATGCCCCACCCGGAGGGCTATCGAAAGGCCCTTCGCCTGATGAAGCAGGCAGAAAAATTCGGACGCCCCGTGATCTTATTCGTGGACACCTCCGGGGCCTACTGCGGCGTCGGGGCGGAGGAACGGGGCCAGGGCCAGGCTATTGCGGAGAATCTTCTGGAAATGTCCGCCCTGTGCGTTCCCATCCTCTCCATCCTCATCGGGGAAGGAGGCAGCGGCGGCGCCCTTGCCCTCTCGGTGGCGGACCGGGTCTGGATGCTGCAAAACGCGGTCTATTCCGTGATCTCTCCGGAGGGCTGCGCCAGCATCCTCTGGAAGGACGCGGGAAAGGCGCCGGAGGCGGCAAAGAGCTTAAAGCTCACGGCGGAGGACGCAAAAAGCCTTGGGGTGATCGAGAAGATCCTGTCCGAAAAGGATTTAGGGAGCAAGGAGTTTTATCACCGGATCAGCACCCTGCTGACAGAAGAGGTGAAACTGCTTTCCGCGGACCCGGAGCTTACGGAAAAGCGCTATGCACGCTTCCGCAGCCTCGGAGTCAGTGCAGTGATAAAGGAATAAAGCATGAGCATCTATCAGGAATACTGCAGCGAAGTCTTTGATGAACAAAACCGTCTGGTCCGATTCAGTCTGCACTACCCCGAAACCTTTAACTTCGGCTATGATGTGGCAGACAGGATCGCCTGCAAGACCCCGGATAAACGCGCTCTCGTGTGGTGCAATGTGGAAGGGGAGGAACACAGCTTTTCCTTTGAGGACATCCGGAAAAACAGCAACCGCATGGCCAATGTGCTTAAAGACGCCGGGGTCGGAAAAGGGGATCCCGTGATGCTGATCTTAAAGCACCACTATGAATACTGGTTTGCCGCTATCGCCCTCCATAAGCTGGGAGCCCTGATGATCCCCGCCACCCATATGCTGACGGGACAGGATCTGGTGTACCGGCTGAAGGCCTCCAAAGCGAAAGCCCTGATCTGCACCCCCTTTCATGAAGTGCCGGAAAAGGTCTTATCCGCAGTGAAAGAAACCGGTGCCCCCATAACGCTCTTCTGCGTCCGGAAGGATGTGCCGGGCTTCTTAAACCTGACGGAAGCCATCACCTCCGCATCGGATGAGTTTGAGAGGGTAAGCACAAAGGTCACAGATCCCATGCTCCTGTATTTTACCTCCGGCACCACCGGCTATCCCAAGGGAGTGATCCACGACCACAGCTATCCCCTGGCCCATATCGTCACCGCAAAATACTGGCACCGGGCCACGGAGGACGGCCTCCATTTCACCGTGGCGGAAACGGGCTGGGCGAAGGCCTCCTGGGGAAAGCTCTACGGGCAGTGGCTTGTGGGCAGCGCCGTCATGGTCTTTGACTTTGACAATTTTGATCCAAGACAGCTCACCGCCGTCATCAACCGCTATCACGTCACCTCCTTCTGCGCACCTCCCACGGTGTACCGGTATCTGGTGCGGAAGGGCATTCCGGATATGCCTTCTTTGCGGCACGCCACCACCGCCGGGGAGATGCTTGCCCCCGAGGTGTTCCGGAAATTCAGAGAGCGCACGGGGCTTACGCTTCACGAGGGCTACGGCCAGACCGAGACCACGCTCCTCATCGCCAATTTTCAGGGCGATGAAGCAGTGGAGGGCTCCATGGGAACCCCCTCTCCCTTCTATGAGATCAGACTCCTCGGACAGGACGGAAAGCCCGTCCCCGAAGGAGAGACCGGGGAGGTGGTCATTGTGCCCAAGCAGCCCGGAAAACAGCCCGGGGTCTTCTGCTCCTATCTGGACAATGAGGAACAGTACCGCTATGTCTGGCGGGACGGTGTATACCACACCGGGGACGCGGCCATGATGGACGAAAACGGCCGGTATTGGTTTCAGGGGCGTTTTGATGATATCATAAAGACCGGAGGCTTCCGGGTGGGGCCCTATGAAGTGGAGAATGTGCTGATGGAGCATCCCGCCGTGGCGGAATGCGGCGTGGTGGGGGTCCCGGATCCCTTACGGGGCCAGGCCATCAAGGCCGTCATCGTCCTGGGGGAGGGCTTTCTGCCCTCCCAGGAGCTGGAGCTGGAGATCAAGAACTTCTGCAATCAGAAGCTGGCGGAATACAAATGGATCCGGCTTGTCATGTTCGTGAACGAGATGCCGAAGACCATCAGCGGAAAGATCCGGAAAAGCGCCCTGCGCAGTCGGAGTTTTGCATAAGGATAAAACGATATGAATGAGAACAGTGAACTGCCATTCTTAAATGACACCATCCCCTGCGGATTTGTCAGATACACCTGCGAAAAGCAGCCCCGGATCACCTATATCAATCCCAGGATGATCGAGCTGCTGCGTTTCCCCGAGGCAAAGGACGGGGAAATGGATTATCTGGAGATGTATAAGAGCAATATCTTCCTGATGATCCCCATGGAGGAGCGCCGCAGGTTTTCGAAATACTTAAACCATGTGTTCTCATCCGATGCCCCCATCGCCGGGAATATGACCTTGCTTCGCTGCGACGGCACAAGGGCCCATGTCTTCGGATGGGTGGCAAAATGCGTCAACGAGCGGGGAGAAGAGGAATTTCAGAGCGTCTGTATGGATGTTACGGAAAGCTACAAGGCGCGGAAAACCAAAGAAAACGCGCGTTATCTGAATGCCCTTTCCAGTGTCTATGACAAGATCTTCGAATTCAATCTGGACGCCAACACCGTGAAATGCCTCCACTGTGAGGAAACCTCCTATTTCAAGCGGTTTGAGAATATCGCCATGCAGATCGAGGATGCCCTGGAAAAATGGCTCACCTCCTCTGTTACCGGCGAGTATCGGGAGGCGCTTCGCCGGTATTTTACGGATTTTTGCCAGAAACGGCTCTCGGCAGCGGACGGCAGGCCCCCCAAGATCACCTACAAGGCCCGCTCCACCGACGATTCCTACAGGCAGTACATGGGGGTGTTCATCAAGGTGGACGAAGCCATCAGCTTTTACTGCTGCAGGGAAACAAAGGAAACAGCGGATTCCGCGGCCTTACAGGCGGAAAACGACCAGTTAAAGGGAACCATGCGGGATCTTGTGATGCAGTTCTCCGACGGCATCGCGGCCTTTGAGATCTCTCCCGAGGGCATGGTGAAGCCCCTGTACGCCACGGAAAACGTATGCGAGTTCTTCGGCTACACGGAGGAGGAGTGGCTTCCCCTGACCAGGCGCTACACTCCCATTGAGCATTTCGCGGCCTACAGTGAGGCGGCCTACGAGGATTTCAATGAGCTTTTGCGGACCGGAGAGGCAGAGTTTTCCTACTTCGACTACCAGACCGAAACCGAGCGCCGGATCAAGGCGATCTGCTCCGAAAAGGAGCCCAATCCCAATTCCTCCCGGTATGTCATGCTCTATGCCCTGGAGGGGGACTCCCGGGAGGAAAAAACCCTTCTTGCGGAAAGCCGCACCGTCTCCGTCCGCACCTTCGGCTATTTTGACGTTTTCATCGGAAATACTCCCATCGCCTTCCGGAATAAAAAATCCAAGGAGCTTTTCGCTTTGCTGGTGGACAGAAAGGGTGGATATGTGTCCTCCGAGGAAGCCATCAGTTTTTTGTGGGAGGATGAGCCCGTCAGCACCCTGACCCTCTCCAGATACCGAAAGGTGGCCCTCAGGCTGAAAAGCACGCTGGAGGAATACGGGATCCCGGAGGTCATGGAAACGGTGGACGGAAAACGCCGTATCGTACAGGACCGGGTGGACTGCGATCTCTATAACTATCTCTCCGGCAGGGAGGAATACGCCCAGCTCTTCAAAGGCAGCTATCTGACCAATTACAGCTGGGGAGAGACTACTCTGGGAGAGCTGATGAACCATCGGGAAAAAGCCGTGTAAGGTTGACGTTTGACTGTTTTCGTCCCATAATCTGATATTGGACAGGATTCGCTTCCCATAAAACGAAGCGGTCCGTCATCAGGAATATGCTTAAGGAAATGCTGAATAATTCAGCATTTCCTTAGCCCCTCCGGGGGATCGCATGCTTTGCGCAGCAAAGCTTGGGATTCGGAACGGAAATATGTCGCTTCGCGACCCGAATCCGGCGGGGGAAACGCTTTAATCAGCGTTTCCTTAAAACGCATGAAAGGAAGACAGCAGTCATGGGAGAAAAAAAGATATTCCGTGAGAAGAGTCTGGAACGCATCTCCTCTCCGGAGCAGCTGAACGATTACATCAAGGTCACCACACCCTCCGTGTGGATGATGCTTGCGGCAGTGCTGCTCCTCATCATCGGAACCCTCTTCTGGGCCGTGTTCGGAAAGATCCAGGTAAACACCGACACCGGCGTCCGGGAAACAGCCCCCATCTACTACATCATAAAATAAACCAACATGAATAAAACAGGCAATCGAAAGATCAGACAGCCCTTGAGGAAGGGTGTGGCCAGATGCCCCGTTGTGATGCAGATGGAAGCCCTGGAATGCGGGGCGGCGAGCCTTACCATGGTGATGGCATACTACGGCAAATGGGTCCCTCTGGAACAGGTCAGGGAGGACTGCGGCGTCTCCCGGGACGGCGCAAAGGCCGGAAACATCGCCAGAGCCGCCAGAACCTACGGCTTTCACGCCACAGGCTACCGTTTTGAGCCGGAGCAGCTGAAGGCCAACGCCCTCTTCCCCTGCATCATACACTGGGAATTCAATCATTTCGTTGTGCTCTGCGGCTTCCAAAACGGAAAGGTGTATATCAATGACCCCGCCAGGGGAGATGTGGTCATTACCGAACAGGAATTTGACAATGCTTTCACCGGTGTGACCCTTCTGATCACTCCCGGAGAGCACTACACCCCCTCCGGCAGCCCCAAAAGCATGCTTGCCTTCGCCATCAGAAGACTGAAGGGAGCAGGCTCAGCCGCTGCCTTCACGGCCATCACCACCTCCGTCGCATCCATCTGTGCCATCGCGGCGGCAGGCTTTTCAAGATTCTTCATGGATGAGCTGCTTCCCGGGAAAAACCCTTCCCTTGTGGGATATTTTATGGCAGCCCTGATCCTTCTGACCTTCGTACAGATCCTGGCGGCATGGATCACAGCCCTCTATTCCTTCCGGATCAGCGGAAAATTTGCCGCCATGGGAAATGCCTCCTACTTCTGGCATGTGCTCCGGCTGCCCATGAAATTCTTCTCCCAGCGGATGGCGGGAGACCTGGAGCAGAGACGTCTTGCCAACGGGAATATCGCGAATCTCCTGGTGAACACCTTCGCCCCCCTTGTGATCAACACCGCCATGCTGGTCTTTTACCTGTGCGTGATGCTCTCCTATTCCGTCCCCATGACGGTCATCGGCATCATTTCCATCTCCATCAATGTGTTTGTGGCATATTATACCAGCTTAAAACGGATGAACATCACCCGGGTCATGCTGCGGGATGAGTCCAAGCTGTACTCCCAGACCGTCTCCGGCATTGAAATGATCGAGACCATCAAGGCAAGCGGCGCCGAAAACGGATTCTTTGCAAAATGGTCGGGGTACGAAGCCAGCGTAAACACCCAGCGGGTCCGGTTTGCCGGCATCGATGCCAGACTGGGAAAGATCCCTGTCATCATCATGGAGCTGGTGAACGATATCGTGCTCCTGATGGGGGTGTACCTGATGATCAAAGGGGAGTTCACCTCCGGTATGGTCCTGGCCTTCCAGGGCTTTCTGGTCCAGTTCCTGCTGCCCGCCCAGTCCCTGATCGCAGCAGGCCAGAGCCTCCAGGAGATGCGCACCCAGATGGAGCGGATCGATGATGTGATGGAATACCGGAAGGATCCCATCCTGGAATACGACGACGCATCGGAGGATGATCTCTCCCCTAACGGAAAACTTTCCGGTACCCTGGAGTTAAAAAATGTGACCTTTGGGTATTCCCGGCTGGCCCCTCCCCTAATAGAAGACTTTTCGCTGAAGCTGGAACAGGGAAAAAGCGTGGCCTTTGTTGGCGGCTCCGGCTGCGGAAAGAGCACGCTCGCCCGCCTGATCTCCGGGCTCTACAGCCCCTGGGAAGGGGAGATCCTCTTTGACGGAAAGCCCATCGGGAAGATCGACCGGGATATGTTCACCAGCTCCGTGGCAGTGGTAAACCAGGAGATCACCCTGTTTGAGGACACCATCGCAAATAATATCAAGATGTGGGACAGCTCCATCGAAGATTTCGAAATGATCCTTGCAGCCAGAGACGCCCATATGCACGAGGAGATCATGCGGCGTGACGGAGGCTATTCCCATAAGCTCAAAAACGGCGGCCTCGATTTTTCCGGAGGACAGCGCCAGAGGCTGGAGATCGCCCGGGTCCTTTCCCAGGACCCCACCATTATGATAATG
>CAMNLO010000064.1 GCA_946543095.1 uncultured bacterium | reverse complement strand
GATGGAGGCCACCAGTCCATTTGCTTCAGAGCCGAAGCATCTGAGGATGAGCTGCGGGAGGATCAGGCCGTTTAAGATCAGACAAAGCTGCAGCCAAAGACCTGCCGCCATATTCGTAAGGGTCGTCCGGTTTTTCATAGCTGCATACATGCCGCGTCAGCGGCAGCCCGAGGAGAATTCGCGTATGCGGATTCTCCGATGGGATCAGTGCGATTTGGGCCGCTCTGCGGCACAAATGCGAGTATGAAAAAGCAGATATCAAGCTGATTTTTCATACTTGCCTACCAGGGAAACCTGATCCTGCCGGTTCTTATGATCAGATCATAAGCCCGGAACGCCGGCCTCATCAGAGGCGTCCCAAAGAGCCATCGCTCAAGCAGGATGCGAAGCTGCACATTGTCATGTGCCCTGTTCCAGGAAAGACTGTGTCCTGCCTGTTTGTATCCGGGCGCATGGCGGTCAAGCCACTGCTTTGCAAAACGCCGGGTCCTGAGGTAGTTTTCTCCGCTGTTTGTCATGACGATCACCTGCCACACTCCGATCTGGACAAAGGCAACGCAGTCCATCACATACCGCATTTCGGGGCTGTCATCCTCCCGAAAGACATAGGCCCGGGTGAGCAGCATGTTATTAAGGATCCGGTCACGGTCCTTGGCGGTCACATGGGAGATAGCGCTGCCTGCGCGTATGCGGTAGCGGTAGAGCGCTTCCGGAAGAAAAGCGATCTTTTGTATAAAGGGGTAGAGGGAACAGAGAAACAAAAGATCCTCCGAGATACGCGGTGGGTTTTCCAGAATCAGCGCATGCCCCAAAAGCTCCCTGCGAAACAGCTTGTGATTCATGGAGCCGGCGATCCTCGGGAGGATGTCCGTCAGCTCAGGATGCGCATAGACACGGTTTCCGAAGGTGATCATCTCCGGGGAACAGAGCCTTCCCGTTTTCATCTCTTCCCGCACAAAGCCGCAAAACGTGATGTCCGCCCCCGTTGTTTTGGCTCGAAGGAAGAGCTTTTCCAGAGTGTCCGGATCATAGAGATCATCGCTGTCGCAAAAAGCAATGTATTCGCCCTTTGCCTCCCGGATGCCCAGAAGACGTGCTTTATAGGCGCCGCCGTTTTTCGTATGCAGCGCCCGGAAGCGTTTGCTGCGGGCGCAGACATCGTCGATGATACGCGGGCTTTCATCCGTGGAGCCATCGTCCACCAAAATCACTTCATAATCCCGGAAGCTCTGGCAGGCCAGGCTGTCCAGAGTTTCTAAAAGAAAAGGGCCTGAGTTATAGACGGGAACGATGACGCTGATCTTACGATCCGTCATGGTCTCCTCCTTTCGCCCCGATGCGCCGGTAATGCTCCTGATAGGCGTAAGACATGGCTTCCGCGCTGAAATAGCGCCGCACGCTCTCCCGGCAGCACTCCTGTGCCTTCTCATAGTCTTTTTCCATAAGACGGTGCAGGGCGTCCAAAAAGGACGCTTCATCGTGCAAAGCAAAGCATTCCCCGTATCCATTGGTGAGAGAGACGATCTCCCTGTGCTGGGGGATATCCGAGAGCAGGGGAGGCAGACCGCGCCCCATGGCTTCCAGGACGGAGAGGGGCAGGCCCTCCGAGCGGCTGGCTGAAACATAGTAATCCGCGGCGGCAAGGGAATCTGCCATATTGAAAACGAAGCCTGTGAGGCGGATATTCTCCGAACCCCGGGCGCTTTTCCGAAGACGACCCTCATCCGGTCCATCGCCGAGCAACAAAAGAAGCGGTCCGTTCTCCGGAGCCTTAAGGAAGGCGTTGATCAGGAAGCGCTGATCCTTCCGTCTGCAAAGCGTCGCCCCACAGACAAACACCTTTCTGTTCTCCGGAAGGCCCAGGATTTTGCGAAGTGCCTGTTTGTTCCGGGGACTGGGATCGGAAACGGTTATGCCGTTTTGGATGAAGGGGGCCGTGATCCGGTATTTTTTGCGGAAGATCCCGGCCAGGCTTTCGCTCACCGCAATGGCGGCCTTTGCACGCCGCACGGCACGAAGGTGCAGCCAGGTGAGAAAAAGACCCGGGAACAATCCGTAGGAATAAGTATAGTCCGGCAGGAAATCCGAATGCAGGATCATCAGCTGCTTTTC
The DNA here is from genome assembly GCA_946543095.1 of uncultured bacterium. GTDB lineage: Bacteria > Bacillota > Clostridia > Lachnospirales > Lachnospiraceae > CAMNLO01. The sequence goes on along the minus strand of CAMNLO010000064.1, from coordinate 5,969 downwards.
GGGGTAGAGTCTGCTGACCAGCCGGTCCGGAACGATCCAGGTGGAGTGGATCACATCGGGGGAAAGATTGTCGATGGCTCTTTTTACATCCTCCCACATCCCCAGCAGACCCTTTGCGACGGACATGGGGACAAATATATGCTCCATCCGTGCCGTAAACTCTGTCAGTACGGAGTTGTCCGGATACTCGGGGAGCGTCGTGATCAGCGAAAAAGAAAACTCATGGTCGCTGCAATGGCGCAGGATATCCCGCAGGACATTGACCGTCCCGCAGACGGGACAGCGCGACACGATGAACAGAACATGGAGCTTCCCGTCACGCATGGATCATTTCCCTCTCAACACCTGTAACAGGATGGCAAAGCTCACCTTTAAGGGATAACAAAACGAAGCGCAGGCACCGATGGAAGAGCTTCCGCCCGCACCCCGCCGGATAATCACCGGGAATGCACAGATTAAATAACAACCTATATCATAACATAGACGGAAGCCCTGCGCAAACGCCTGCACCCACCGGCAGCAGGGCATTGTTGTGTGTTTTGCCCTTACTTTGTTTACATAAAACTGCACAAATTCGCAGTTGTATTTTGACGGTTTTTTGGTTATAATTCATATGTTGTATATTTTGTTTCTCTTTTTCATATTTTATGAGGAGGTATCTGATTTATGGCTGACAGGATTTGTTTGAATGCTCGTTCTTATCATGGTTCCGGCGCGATCGAGAACATCGTTCCCGAGCTGCAGGATGCGGGCGCAAAGAAGGTGTTCGTCTGCTCCGACAGTGTGCTGGTGAAGACCGGCGTCACCGGAAAAGTAACGGCTCTTCTTGACGAAGCAAAGATCGACTATGTGATCTACGACAAGATCAAGCCCAATCCCACGATCCAGAACGTGCAGGAAGGCGTCCAGGCATTCAAGGATGGCAATTGCGACTATATCGTGACCATCGGCGGCGGCTCCTCTCAGGACACCGCAAAGGCCATCGGTATCATCATCAATAACCCCGAGTTCGAAGATGTCCGCTCTCTGGAAGGTGTCGCTCCCACCAAGAAGCACGCTGTGCCTACCATTGCCGTGGCCACCACCGCCGGTACCGCCGCGGAAGTGACCATCAACTACGTCATCACCGATGTTGAGAAGAAGCGTAAATTCGTCTGCGTGGACACCCACGATATCCCCATGATCGCCATCATCGATCCCGATCTGATGATGAGCATGCCCACTGCGCTTACCGCTTCCACCGGTATGGACGCTCTGACCCACGCCATCGAGGGGTATACCACCCGCGCCGCATGGGAAATGACGGATATGTTCCATCTGGAGGCCATCAAGCTCATCTCCCAGAATTTAAGGGCTGCCTGCAAGAACGATCCCGAAGGCAAGAAGGGCATGGCCCTCGGCCAGTACATCGCCGGCATGGGCTTCTCCAATGTAGGCCTTGGCATTGACCACGCTATGGCACACACTCTTTCCGCATACTATGACATTCCTCATGGCGTGGCCTGCGCCATGTTCCTGCCCATCACCCTTGAATTCAACGCAGATGCCTCCGGTGAGAGATATCGTGAGATCGCCAGAGCCATGGGCGTCAAGGGCGTGGACGATATGAGCCAGGAAGAGTATCGCAAGGCTGCCATCGACGCTGTGAAGCAGCTGTCCAAGGATGTAGGGATCCCGGAGAAGGACGAGAGGATCCAGGCTTCCGATCTGGACGCTCTGGCAACAGACGCATTAAATGACGCCTGCTATCCCGGCAATCCCAAGGAAGCGACCCACGAAGAAGTGGTGGAGCTGTTCAGAAAACTGATCCCCTGATCGACAGCATAGAGTAATCTAAGCAGCTTACGGCCCCTTCGCGTTGTGATCTTCGCGGAGGGGCCTTTTTTGGCAGAGCCGCCGAAAGGGATCACTGCATTGAATTGACAGATGCGCCCATCTTTTTTAGGATATACATCATGGAAAAGACACCGGAATACAAAGGACTGGAAAGAGAACTGAAACAGGGCATCTTCCATCAGATCTATCTGCTGACGGGACCGGAGGATTATCTCAGGCATTACTATCGGGACAGGATCCGGGAAGCGCTGATGCCGGGAGAGAGCATGGAAGGCTCCATGAACCTGCATTATTACAGGGGTCGGGAGATCAGCGAGGAAGCGCTGATCGATCTTGCGGAGACCATGCCCTTCTTTGCGGAGCGCCGCGTGATCATTTTGGAAGAGACCGCGTTTTTCAAAAAAGGATGGGAGAACGAAAAGCTTGCCGCCTATCTGGCTTCCCCGGCCCCCACTGTGTTCTTCATCTTTGTGGAGAGGGAAGCGGACAAAAGGACAAAGCTTGTGAAGGCCATCGGCGCAGAGGGGATGGTAGTAACCCTGGAGGCTGTAAAGGACAGGAATACGCTGTTCGTATGGCTTGCGCAGATGGCTGCAAAGGCCGGAAAGAAGCTGGAAGCATCCGCTGCCGCAAGACTCCTGGATTTTGCAGGAACAGATATGATGACCCTGAAAAACGAGATGGAGAAGCTGATCTGCTACTGCATGGAGAGGGACAGGATAGGAGAGAAGGACGTCCTTGCAATCTGCATCGACAATCCGGAGGACAGGGTCTTTGCCATGATCGATTCCATTTCGGAAAAACAGCTGAACAATGTCATGAAGGATTATCAGGAGCTTTTGTTGAAACGGGAGGCGCCTTTAAAGATCCTGTCACTGGTGGCCAGGCAGTACAGGATCCTGCTGCATTTTGCGGAAGGAAGGGGTAATGAGAGGAATATCGCAAAAGCCCTGGGGATCAGAGACGGCTTTGTGCAGAAATACCGCAGGCTGGCAGGAAGGATCTCAAGAGAGGAAGCGATGCTGGCCCTTGAAAAATGTGCCATGACGGATGAGAGCATCAAAACCGGCAGAATCTCGGATCAGCTTGGGATCGAGACCCTGCTTGTGGAGCTGGCGGGATAAACCGCAACATATGGTACTTGCCCGGCTTTTTCGTTTCCGATATAATTGATTTGTTTTATTATGTCAAACTCAGGCCCCATGTCGCGGGTGAAACGAGCGGCGAATGCCTCAAGTCGGAGTAAGGCCGGCAGAGTTTGCGGCGCTGGCGGAGTGTTTGACAAAGCGGAGCACTGAAACAGAGAAAAGGAGAAAAGGAGAGGAACTATGAAGAAACAGTTAAGTGGCATTATCGTAATGCTGGCCATGTTCATCCTGCTTGGGATGAACGTCCTCGCTGCCGATAACCCGGCCTTCGCTACGAGCGCTTCTGCAAAGATCGTGGATGCTCAGACGGTCCAGTACACGGCAGTGCTTCCGTCCCTGCCCGCAAGTGCAGACGGAATGCTTTATCTGTACGAGCTGAAGGTTTACCAGGACACCATTCCCGCAGGTGCTACCCCCATCGGCACTGCGCCCTTAAGCCAGACTCCCGTGTTCAATTTCGCGTTGAACAAGGATCAGGGCGCAAACAGCAGACTGTACACAAAATTTGCTCTGGCCGTGAACGCAGGCGGCGCACCCCAGATGATCGCCTATCCCCAGTTCGTGACCAATCCGGAGAAGGTGGCCTCCAAGAATTCCCATTCCGCCCGTGCGGTAAAGACCACCCAGAACCAGGATATGACGAACCTTCTGTTAAACGGTAAGGGCGCAGCCAACGGAACAGCGGCGCATTTAAACCGCACCATCCAGCTGCTCTGCAACGATCCCGCTTCCGTGGTAGCACATCCCTACTGCAGGGGCGCCATTGCAGACGCACATCCCATCAAGCATCAGTATTACATGTTCAATGCCGCAGAGGATGCCGGCGTGGCTGCCCTGGTGGCGGATCTGACCTATTATGCCTCCGGCAGCGGCGAGGACTTCCTCGTGGGCAACGAGATGAACGAGCGTATCTGGAACTACATGGCATGGGTGGATTGGGACACCTACACCCGTGAGTATGCCAATGCGTTCCGTATCTGCTACAACGCCATCAAGTCCACCAACGCACAGGCAAGGGTTTACATCTCCCTGGATCAGAACTGGAACAGAGACCGCCCGACCAACAACGCGGAATACTACACCTACATCGACGGCAAGGATTTCCTGGATAAGTTCACCGCAAAAATCATGTCCGAAGGCAATATCGACTGGGGCATGGGCCTGCACCCCTATACCGTTCCTTTGACCAACGCAGCCTTCTGGAGACAGGGCGGCTATGAGGCCAGCATGGTGGCACAGAACAAGATGGTTTCCTTCCAGAATATGTCTCTTGTCTGCGCATACATGACTCAGCCTCAGTTCCTGAATCCTGCAGGGGGCTTAAGGGACATCATCATCAACGAGATCGGTCTGGATGCAAGACAGGGCGAGGATGTTCAGGCGGCAGCCATCGCAGCCAGCTGGGTGGCCTTTGAGAGATGCCCTTCCATTACCCAGTATATGTATCTCTCCAACTTCGGCGACGGCGTGGATGCACGTCTTACCCCGAAGGCACTGGAGGTCTTCAATGCACTGGGAGGCCCCAACGAGGCAGCTTATCTGGAGTGGGCAAAGGGTGTCATCGGCATCAGCGACTGGAGCCAGGTCATCCACTGAGCCTTGGTGTTTCAATGAGTTTTCGGGAGCCGGAGATTTTCTCCGGCTCCTTTTCTTTCCTGATTGTGGTAGAATAGGTATATGAATGTGAAAAAAATCATAAGGCGTTTTGGGGCGGCAGCTCTTACGGCAGCTCTGCTATTTGTTAACATAATACCATCCTTTGCCGAGTCCGCCGGGGGGCAAAGCACAGCCTCGGAGGAAGTGAATATCATCATGGTGGGAGATATGCTGATGCATATGAGAGTGGTGAATTCCGGCAAACAGGAGGATGGCAGCTATGATTTCTCCGGCCTTTTTGACCATGTAAGGGACAAGGTCGCCTCTGCCGACATCGCCCTGGTGAATCAGGAGACCATTCTGGGAGGGCCGGAGCTTGGTGGCTACACAGGCTTTCCCGCCTTCAATTCCCCCTATGAGGTGGGGGATGCGGAAGCCGGGGCAGGCTTTGATGTGATCCTCCAGGGCACGAATCATGCGCTTGATAAGGGTGCAAAGGGCATCGAGAACTGCCTGTCCTTCTGGGAGGAAAGCCATCCGGAGATCCCGGTGCTGGGGATCCATGACAGCGCGGAGGATCAGAAAGAGCTTTGCATCCTGGAGGTGAAGGGTATCCGGTTTGCCATTTTAAATTACACCTACGGCACCAATGGGATACAGATGCCCAAAGGCAAGGGCTATCTGGTGGATTACCTGAGTAAGGAGAAGGTCACAGCGGATATCGAGCGGGCTGAGAAGGAAGCGGACTTTACGATCCTCTGCCCCCATTGGGGCACGGAATACTCTACCGGCATTTCAGCCTATCAGAAGGACTGGGCGAAGCTGTTTCTGGAAAAGGGAGTGGATCTGGTCATCGGGACCCATCCCCATGTGATCGAACCCATTGAGTATCTGACGGATGAGGCGGGCCATGAGATGCTGGTCTATTATTCCCTGGGGAATTTTGTGAATTCCACCTCCGGATCCGGGAAAGGGGTCATGAACCGGTTTGTGGGCGGTATGGCGGATGTGACGGTGAAAATGGAGGATGGAAGAGCCAGAATCGCCCGGTACACCATCCATCCCACCATCGGGCATCTGGGGGGGAAGAAGGACATTACCGCCTATTTCCTTTCGGATTATACGGAGGAGCTTTCGAAGGTGAATCAGGCCAGGGAGCGTGACGCTTCCTTTTCCCTGGAGAATTGCAGGAAACTGGTGGAGAAGATCTGGCCGGATCATGAATAAAGGAGGGGTATGATGAAGAAAAAGGAAATCCGGAGATGGTTCAGTATCCTTTTGTGTCTTCTGATGCTGTGTCTTACTGCCTGCAGTACGGAAGCACCCCTGACGGGGGACGGGCGAAAGGTCAGGGGAGAAAAGGAAGAGGAAGAACAGGAGGAAGAGAAA
>CAMNLO010000063.1 GCA_946543095.1 uncultured bacterium | reverse complement strand
AAAGAAGCGCGCCGAGAATAAAACTGTCCGATCTCTGCATGGGTATCCCTTCCGCTTTGGTCTTACGTACATACAACCGATTTTTTCCATTGTAGCATTGTGAGCCGCCGCAAACAAGGAGGATCCGCAAAACACCGGCGGACTTGTTCCGCATGACATCTGTCATCGTAATCTGTATTGACAAGTGGCCGAAGAAATGAATAAACTACTGGTAACAAGCCTCCGGGGCAGGCAATGAAAAGGAGCATTCATTTGGAATACAGACAAATAAAACATCCGATGATAAAGGTGAGGCAGCTATGGAAGCTTTGGTGATCGGCAGCGGGATCGCCGGGATGGCATGCGCCGTCAGGCTTGCCAGACAGGGGATCCATACGACCCTTGCTTCCCCCGCGCCCTCCGGATATTCCGAGTCTGTGATGGCTGCCGGCGGCATCAACGCCGTTCTGAATGATGGGGATGATTTCGTCGAAAGCCATGTTCAGGATACGCTGAAGGGCGGATGCGGCCTCAGCGGGGAGAAGGCGGTAAGGGGGCTCTGCAGCCACGGCGAAGAGATCATCCGCTTTCTTGAAAGCATCGGCACGGTGTTTTCCGTGGACCAGAACAACAGGCTGCTAAGGCGCGCTTTTGGAGGACAGTCCCATAAAAGGACCTGTTACTGCGGTTCTTCCACGGGAAAGCAGATCGTGTCCGCCCTCATCATGGAGGCCCGCAGATTTGAAGCCTCCGGCATGATCACCCGGCGCTTACGGGTGCACTTCCACTCGGCATTGATCAAAGACGGCATCTGCTACGGCGCTCTTTTCTTCAATATGAAAAGCCTCCGGCTGGAAGCATTCTATTCCGATTTCACAGTGATGGCCACGGGAGGGCAGAATGCCCTGTTCGGAAAGACCACCGGCTCCACTCTCTGCGACGGCTATGCAGCGGGAAGGCTCTTTATGCAGGGTGCGGAATTAAAAAACCTGGAATTCATCCAGTATCACCCCACAACCCTGGAAACCGCCCAGAAGAAAATGCTGATCTCGGAAGCGGTCCGGGGGGAAGGCGGAAGACTCTTTTACATGGAACAGGGTAAAAGGATCTATTTCATGGAGGAAAAATACGGGGAAAAGGGAAATCTGCTGACAAGGGATCTGATCTCCAGAGAAATCAGCGGCTGCGGAAAGGATGTCTTCCTGGATATTTCCTTCCTGGATGAAAAGACCATTGACGATCGTCTGCCTGAGGTAAGGGATCTTTGCATGAAATACAGGAGGATCGATATCAAAAAGGAGCCCATCCCGGTCTCCCCTTCGGTGCACTTCTTTATGGGCGGCTTTGCGGTGCACCTGAATCACGAAACGAATATCCAAAACCTCTTTGCCATCGGAGAATGCGCTTCCATGTATCACGGCGCAAACCGTCTGGGGGGGAATTCCCTTCTTTCCGCCATGTACAGCGGCTTTGTGGCATCGGATGAGATCGTGGGAAGAGAGTCCCGCGAAAAAATCCCCGACTTCAGCGCTTATCTGGAGCAGGAAAGAAAGCTTCTGAAAAAGGATCAGGATTCCCGGAGCACCTTCCCGGTGTTCTATATCCGGGATCTTTTGAGCGCGACCATGAATGAGCATCTCGGGATCGTCCGGGACGAGGAAAGCCTTGAGAAGGGGTTAAGCGATATAGACTACTATCTCTCCATAGCGAAAAAAATACGCTATGACAGATCTGTTTCACCTTATACGAATTACAGCCTGAACGCCATGCTGACCCTTGCAGGGGCCGTTCTTTATTCCGCAAGGGAACGGAGGGAAAGCAGGGGCGCCCATTACCGAAGGGATCACGCGAAAACAAAGGAGGAATATGCATCCTCCTCTCTTGTTTCTTATAATCACGGCGATTACTCTCTTCGTCCGGACAGGGAGCACAGCTATGAAAGTTAATGTTTTAAGGCAGGAAACACCCCTTCATGAGCCCTACTGGGAAAGCTTCCGCTATGACGGGCCTATGGATAATACCGTAGCGGGACTTCTGGACTATATCAATTTTCATGATGATATCATCAATGATCAGGGGGAAAGGACCACGAGGATCGGATGGGAATGCTCCTGCATCCAGGGCATATGCGGCGCCTGCGCGATGCTCGTGAACGATAAGCCTTCTCTTGCATGCGAGGCGTTTTTACGGGATATTGAGGAACCTGAGATCACCCTGAAGCCTCTAAGCCGGTTTCCCACGGTCCATGACCTTGTGGTGGACAGATCCTCCATCCATGAGAGCCTGATGGACAACAATGTCTATATCGGAGAATACTCCCCTGCTGAAAACACCGATGTTTGGCAGGATTATGCCGTCGCCAAATGTATCAAGTGCGGCCTTTGCCTGGAGGTATGTCCGAAATACACGGACGGGCGGCGGTTCTACGGAGCCCCCTTTGCCAATGACTGCTATCTGGTGGCTGCGAGAAACCGGGAAAAGACAGGAGAGATCGCGGAGATCTATGAGGAGCATTTTCAACGGGAATGCGCCTATGACCTTGCCTGCGACAAGGTCTGCCCCGTGGGGATAAAGATCACCGCTTCCATGAAGATGCTGAATGCTTTAACACGCGCTGCCGGGGAAAATGAGTCATCTGACTGTCCCGGCATTTGAGAAAGGAGCAGCCATGCCGAAATATGATTTTGATTCCTATCTGCTGTATGAACTGAAAAAGCGGGATGTGTATTCCGTAAAGATCAGGGTGATCTTAAAGGAAAAGGTGGACGGGGCCGTGCTTACGGAGGCTGCCGCAAAGGCCTTCCGGCGGTTTCCCTATTACCAAAAATCCGTTTCCGTCAATGAAGAGGGGGCCTATGTGTTTGAGCCCTGCGAGCATCCCATCGCCGTGATCGAAGGGGACAAACAGGTGCGCCTGGGGACTGAGGAGACCGGCGGCCTTCTGTTTGCCATTACCTATGAAAATTCCGATATCTTTTTCTCCTTCTCCCATAACTTCTGCGGAGGGTGCGGTGCCATGCGCTGGATCAAAGCCACCCTCTGGCAGTATTTCACGGACATGGGACACAGTGTGGATGCTGCAGGCATCATGACTCCCGATACCCCCATCACTCCCGAAGAGCAGGCACAGCCTGATCCTTCCTCCCTGCCGGAGGGGGAGGCCCTGGGAAACTTTAATTTTGCCATGGATTCCTTCGTGCCCATGAAGGACTATATGGAACGGATGAAGGATCCCAACGGCATCGACGGCTATTATCCCATCCGTATTTCCAAAGCGCCTCTGATGAAATACGCCCGTGACAACGACGGCAGCCCCAATTCCATTCTTGCTGCGTTTTTATACAAAATGTGCGTGAAGGCCCTTCCGGAGGAAAGCAGATTCACCGTGGGCATCGCCAATAATTACAGAGAGGACGTGGGCTGCCCCGACACCTACAGGGATATTGTCCGGGAAATGCATATACAGTATGACAAAAGGATGCAGGACTGGCCTGTAGACAAGCTCTCCACCGTTACGCGAAGCCGCATGTACCTTCAGATGCAGCCGGAAATAAGCTGGGAGAGATTCAGACGGGTGGATGCGCTCCGCAGACAGATCGATGCGCAGCCGGATCTGGAGAGCAAAGTGAATTATGCCTTTGAAAACAGCCCGACCACCCACGGAGTCCCCTCCTCCTTCCATATCAGTTATGTTGGGAAGGTGAACTGGGGCGGCCTGGAGCCCTTTATCGAGGGGGTATATTCCCTGACCATCGCCCATCTGATGTGTGAGGTCAACGCCAACGAGAAGGATTTCTTTGTCAGCTTCCACACGGTGCGAAAGGACGGCAAATACTTAAAGGAATTCCTTGAGGTGTTAGACGAGGAAGGGGTCGGTTATACGGTGGGGGAACTTACAGAGAGGCGGCTGCCCACCACTGTACTTCCCTAGATTCATCTCAACAGAAGGCGGAGTATGCACAAATGCGGGTATGGGAAAAGCTACGCATGGAAAAACGACGCACAGACGCCGCTTTGCGGCTTTCCCTGCGCTTACTCCTCCGGAATCTTTCCGTAGGCCAGAACCGCCTCATCCACCGTCATTTTCCCATTGCCCACAGCGTAGATGGCAGCCCGGAACTGCCTGACCGCCGGATCCATCAGACCCGTTTCCTTGTCACTGAAGCTTCTGTCCTCCGGGATATCGGCAAGCGCCGAATACAGCTCATCCTCCGAAAAATCATCCAGAGGCGCGATCAGGTGCTTTTTCGCAGCCATATTGCCAAGCTCTTTTCTGCTGATCAGAAACCGCATGAATTCATTGGCCATATCGATATTTTCGCTGTGTCGATTGACGGAAAAGAAGATGCTGAAGGAATTGATGAAATACCCGCCCTCATCTCCCGCAGGCGCCGCAAAGAATCTGTATTGAAACGGATGGGCGGAAAAAGCATCCGACTTGCTCTCCCTCTTGGCCGTTCCGGAAACCACATCTCCCGAGGCCAGCATCATGGGCACATCCCCCTCAAAAAACCGCATGATCACGGAATCATAATCGTCTGTGATCTCCTGCTCGCATTTTGCCACATCGATGCAGTCGGAATTTACAAATTCGGAAAGCCGCTCCAGGGCAGGACGCATCAGCTCTCCGGAAGAGGGCTCTAACCCATTGAGAGCCTCCAGCTGATCGCTGTTTTGTATCACATGCCAGGCATACATCGGATAGGCAAAGCAGTTAAACAGCCCCGGTCCGCTGAATCTGTCCGTTCCCATGACGGGGGATTCATATCCCGCAGCCTTCAGCTTCCTGCAGACCTCCATCAGCTCACCGAAATTTGTCGGGACCTTCAGCCCTTCTTTTTCAAAGAGGTCCATATTGACCAGCATCCCGTAGGAGGTGGTGAAGATGGGGAGCATCAGCACATCCCCGGAATCCGTGGTCTGGAGCAGGGAATCCTTAATGCAGGAATAATCGATGCCCACAGAGGGATCGGACAGCACCTCACAGGCTTCAAACATGGGATCATACTGTTCATTCCCGATCATCCAGCTGTTGGTGATAAAGATATCCGGCGGCTCGCTGCCCGCAAGGGCGCTGGAGATAATGTTGTTATAATCATCCATGGTGACATACTGCAGATTCGCATTGGGATAATACTCATAGAAGCGCTCAAACTCCGCTTCCAGGGACTCGAAATTGCCGTAATGGCCTGCGACGGTCAAAGAAAACTCCGTATCCCTGTCATACTTTGGCTGAAAGGAAGCATCCTCCTTCTTCTGACTGCCGCAGCCCTGCAGAAACACCATCACCAAAAGACTCAAAAGCAAAAATACCTTCCATGTCTGTTTCATCCCGATTCCCTCCATTCACGCTCCCTCCGGAGCATCCTCCTTCTGCGTTTCCTCCGGATCCCTCAAGGGTTCCAGCTTTTCTGCCAGCTGCCTGTAGCGAAGCAGCAGATCCTCCAGCTCCTTCCGAAGCGTTTCGGAATCACCGCTATTTCCGGCCTGCTCAAGCCTTGCGGCGAATTCTCCCAGCTTCCCTGCGCCGATGGCGTGGGAAGCGCTTTTCAGGGCGTGCACCTTGATGGTCACGTTTTTGATATCTCCCGCAGCCCAGTACTGCCGGATCTCCTTTTCCTTATCCTCTGCGCTGTTCAGGTACGTCTGAAGGGCCAGCAGATATTCCTCACCATCGCCGCAATAGTTCAGACCCGTTGCTAAATCCAGCTCTTTGATCTGATACAGAAACTCCGGAAGCTCCTCCTCCGCAGCCGGCTCATCGGATGCGGCAGCTGCCTCCACCTTCTCTCCCGGAAGATACTGCAAAAGTATCATCTCCAGCCGCTCGGCATCGATGGGCTTGGTGAGATAGTCATCAAATCCGGCATTGGTGTATATCTCCCGCATCCCGGATATGGCATTGGCGGTCAGGCAGATCACGGGAGTTTTTCCATTGGGGGAATCTGTGATGCCCTTCATTTCCTGCAGGGTCTCTATCCCATCCTTATCCGGCATCATATGGTCCAGAAAGATCACATCATAGTGTTTTTTGAGGAAACAGGAGATGCCTTCCTCACCGCTTTCCGCCGTGTCGATCTGCATCCCGGTCCGCTTCAAGAGGCTTGCGAACACCGTAAGGTTCACGGGATTATCATCCACCACCAAAACTCTCGCATCCGGGGCCTTAAACTTCTCATGGTAGTCTGCCAGCTCTCCCGAGGCCCGTCGGAAGGCCTCCTCAAAATCACCGATGGGATCCCATTTCACCACCTTCTGCTCAAGGTCAAAGGAAAAGACGGAGCCCTTCCCGTATTCGCTTGCCACCTCCAGACGGCTCCCCATCATGGCAAGGAAACGCTGGACGATGGCCATGCCAAGCCCTGTCCCCTCGATGTTTCTGTTGGTCTTTTCATCGATGCGTTCAAAGGCCACGAACAGCCGGTCCAGGTCTTCCGGCTGAATGCCGATGCCGGTGTCCGCGACACTGACCCGGAGCACCACCGGATCCGTTTTCTCCTGAGGCTTATTAGCCGAAACAGAGAAGGTGACCGATCCCTGCCTGGTGTATTTTACCGCATTGGAGAGGATATTCATGATGATCTGTTTGATCCGGATCTCATCTCCGTTCAGGATGGCGGGAATATTCCTGTCGATGTTTAAATGAAAGGAAAGCCCTTTGTCTTCCGCTTTCTTCTGCACCATGTTCACAAGATCATTCAGAAGGGACACAAAGCTGTAGTCCACATTGATGATCTCCATTTTCCCCGCTTCAATCTTGGAGAAATCCAGAATGTCATTGATGATGCCAAGGAGCGTATTGCCCGCGGTTTTGATGCTCTCCGCATACATTCTGATATCGTCTTCCTTCGAATCCCTGAGGACCATCTCGTTTAAGCCCAGTATCGCGTTCATGGGGGTGCGGATGTCGTGGGACATGGTGGATAAAAAGCTGGATTTTGCCTCATTGGCCTGATTGGCCTGCCTCGCGGCCTCCGACAGCTCTCTGTTGTACATCATGAGGACAATGGAATTGAAGATCAGAAGAAGCAGAAACCCAAGAGATGCGATGCCAAGAAGCAGCCAGTCTATGGACCGGCTCGTCATGAGATCGTCTGCCGGGATATAGGCCAGAAGGAACCAGGTGGTCATGGTCTCCAGCGGCATGTAGGAAAGCACGCAGTCCTCTCCCTTGGAGTTTTTGATCATCATGGTCCCTGTCCCGCCGGCGATCTGTCTGGTCACATCCTCATATTCCCCGGATGTGGCGGGATTATAGGATTTGTAGTATTCAAAGAAATTGCTGTTCTTGAAGGACCTGCCATGGACCACATAATTGCCCTCCCGGTCCACGATGCTGATCTCCACATTCTCGTACTCGCCCTTCAGAAAGACCAGCTTCTGCTCCAGGCGGCTCAGGGGCACCACACGCATCAGAAGGCCCTGTATCTCCTCGCCGCTTTCTTCGTCCAGAACAGTCACATCATTCAAAAACGCAATGGACTGCACTCCGTTCATGGGATTGGTGTAGGCCCTTGTAAGATTGACTGCGCCCTCCGTACCGCTTACGCTGTCCATATTGTCAAAGATATTGATCTTTTTATAGGAAACCGTATCGTCCCCGGGATCGGACACCCTGGCCTTCGTGGAGAGGCCCTCCAGCTCGGGGGCAAAGATCAGATGGCCCTCGATCTCCGAGGAGGTCTTTGCCTTCCGGATAAAGGCGATGGCCTCCTCCGCCGTCATGGGGGCGCCTTCCGAGGCCGCGCGGTCGATATAGTTTGCCCAGATATCACAAAGACGCTGTTCATCCTCAAGGTAGTTTGCGATGATCTGATTGGTGGTCATGGTCATCTTTTCAAAGGCCATGATCTCATTCTTACCGCTCTCTTCCACCTTTGTGTTGGCATACCTGATGATAAAGAACAGGATAAACCCCATGATCAGAAGATTTATGATGATGATCAGCCCTCTTTTCACCCTCTGCCCTCTGTCTTCCGGTAATGAAAACGGCACGATGCTCCCCCAGCAGCGCCCTGATCCTTCTCGGAAAAATGTATCCGGATCTATTGTAACAAAAACCGCCCGGATATTGAAGTGATCCCCGCCCACATGGGGGTTAAGGAAATGCTGAATAATTCAGCATTTCCTTAGCCCCTCCGGGGGATCGCA
>CAMNLO010000062.1 GCA_946543095.1 uncultured bacterium | reverse complement strand
CAGGAACGTAAATTCAGACTCATTGCCGCCTGTCAGCATGATATGGATATCCTTGGTCAGAAGCCCCACGATATCCGAGGACTGGTAAAGATCCTTGCCGATCTGATAGACCCTTCCCTCCTTCACTGCCTTAAACTCCCCGAACAGCGCATCCTGGTCCACTAAAGAAGCGATATCCTTCAGGGGATTTTCAATGGTGGCGTTATAGATCAGGAAGTCCGCATCGGAAGCTTTGGAGTAGAATTCCTCCATGGAGATCTTTTCCGTGCCCCCTTTTGTTTCCGGATCCGTCAGCTCCGGGAAAATGTATTCGCCTCCCGCGATCTCGATCATCCGCGGGATATAGTCGTCGCTTCTTCTTACGGTAACGCTTTTCGCCGTGGTCACGGCAAAGACCGCCACGCTGCTCTTTTGTCCGCCATCATTCTGAACGGAAGCCTCCACCGCCTGCACCAGCTCCTTCTGGGCGTCGAAGAACTCCTCTGCCTGCTCCTCCAGGCTAAAGAGAGCGCCGTAGACCTTGATCCATTCGGTCCTGCCAAGAGGCTCCATCTCATAGCTGGAGCGGTCGATGAACACCGGGATCCCCAGCTCCTCCAGCTTCTCCTTCACATCCGGGGAGTGGAGGATCATGGTGGATTCAATGGCAAGGTCACAGTCCGCTCCCACCATCAGCTCATAATCCGGCGCGGAATACTTCCCCGCATATTTCATTTTGCCCGATCGGATAGCATCCCCCGGTCCTTCGATGTTCCATCCGTCAGCGTCGGTTCCGGAAAGCTTTATATTGTCCTCTGCGCCGATGGCATACACAAAGCTCATGACGGAGGTGGCTGCCAGATACACATTCCGGGGAGGCGCGGCAAAGCTCACCACATCCTCCGAAATCCCCTCCGGCCGTCCCTTTCCCTCCGGCACCAGCAAATACTGGGCGGAATCCTTTACCTCAATGAGCTTATAGCCCTCTTCGTAGTAATAAACGGAAAAGGCCTCCGCATAGGAAAGAGGCATCTCCTCTTTGAAGGTAAGGCCCGGCACATCCTTCGGATCGATGAAGGAGACCGGGATCTGTCCCGCTTCCGGAGCGGAGCCCTCTGCCCCCTGTCCCTCTCCTGCCTTTGCGGAGACAAAGAGCCGGTATTCGATCTCATGGGGCGTGCTCATGGCAATGGTCTGGGCCAGGATCGGAAACTCTTCATCCAACAACACGGGAGCGTAAAATACGGAACTGTTTTCGGTGCTGTTTTCTTCGTCCCTGTCATATTGGACATTGTCGATCTTCACATAGGTGTAATTGGGAGAATCAAAGACAAGCTTTGCCACAGCCTTCCCGTTTTGAACACTCACCTCGGGGCAGGTGATCTGAACCTTTCCGGAGCCGCCTGTAAAGCGGAATTCCCCGGGGACATAGGTGCGGTCGCCCTGCTCCTTCGCGCCGCAGGCCGAAAGAAGGAAGGCCGCGCACAGCAGGATAAGGATAGCAAAAAAGCACCTGCGAACTCTATCAGGTGCCGACATTTCGAAATCAGGTCGGATCATGAAATATACTCCACTAATACCAGTGCTAAGTGAAATGAATATTGGACAATTATAATCCTCATCACGGCAAATAGCAAGGGGTTTTTCCCCTTTCGGGAAGAGAAACCGACAGGGATCTGGTTCATCAACTCACATTTAAATCCAAAGAGCATGGCGGGAGTGCATGGCGGAAGGATGGGAAGAAGGGGAGGCGGAAGGGGCGGAAGGCGTCGATTCAGTGAAATTTGAAACAGAATTACGGGTCATATTGCCGGAGTTTGGGAAAAAATAGGATGGGACAACCCGGCGCATTATGGCCTGCGGAATATTCGGATTGCGGCTTGGAAATGGCGAAATAGATTTGGGGAGTAAAGGAAAGGGAAGCGGACCCGGGGCCCGGGGCTCAGGAAGCTGTCTTTGCTTCCCTGTGGGGGAGCTGGGCCAGGACCACCGCCAGAAACACAAAGCAGCAGCCAAGAAGCTCTCTAACGCTTAAGCTCTGGTGCAGGATCACCCACCCGGCCAGGGCGGAAAACACCGCCTCCAGGCTCATGATCAGAGAGGCCACGGCAGGGTCCGTATTCTTCTGGGCCGTGATCTGCAGGGTGTAGGCGATGCTTCCGGAGCAAGCCCCCGCATACAAAATGGGAAGGGCTGCCGCCTTTAATCCCTCCGGGTCCGGCTTCTCAAAGAGCAGCATTCCCACAAGCCCCACCAGAGCGGAAAAGCAGAACTGGATGTTTGCCAGGATCACGGTGTTCTCCACTTTGGGGGAGAAATGATCCACGCACATGATCTGGAAGGAAAAGATCAGGGCGCAGAGGGCCATCAGCGCATCCCCCGCCTCCATCACAAAGCCTTCATGAATGCTGATGAGATACAGCCCGATGATGCTTAAGGCCACGCTGAACCAGACCCTGTTCCCGGGACGCCTTCCAAGGAAGATCCCCAGCACCGGCACCAGCACCACATAAAGCGCTGTGATAAAGCCTGCCTTTCCCGCAGTGGTGTACTGGATCCCCACCTGCTGGGCAATGCTGGCAAGTCCCAGAAAGGTGCCGCAGGCAAAGCCTCCCAGGAGATAGGTCTTAACTGGCGTGGGAGAAGCTTTCTCCGGACGGTTTCTTTTCACGCCCTGCTGCAGAATGACCGTTACGGGCAACAACGCGACAGCGGAGATCAGAAATCTGGAAAACACAAAGGTCCAGGGCCCCACATGATCCATTCCCACGCTCTGGGCCACAAAAGCGATGCCCCAGATGAAGGCTGTCAGAAGCAGGAGCAGATTACTGATAACACGTTTGTTTTGCATAAAAAATCCTCATTCCGGAGCGTAAGCGACGGGGCGAGCCGAATTTCTAATTGTCCAAAAGGACAATTTAGTCGGACTCTGCCCGATCCTCAGTCGGCTGTCCTCTGCATACACTCCTCCATGATACCGGGCCGCAAACCACCTATGGAAAACTACACGCAGCTGCCGCAAAGCGGTAACCCATACCAAACCACATTACCGCGCAAAAAGGGGAGGCGGTTAGCCTCCCCCCTGAAGCTGCTGAATGATCGATCTTAATCTTCGGTATAGGCACCCACCTGCATACCCATACGCACCGCTTTCCTGATATAGGAATCATGGTTGAAGGCTTCCCCGGGAGCTTTTAAGCCCGTGGCAAAGAACTTGCCGCCATCCTCGATCTTCAGGATCTTTAAGGCATGATCAAAAACCTGCTCCATGGCGCGGAAATCACTTTCTTCTCTTGTGGCCCCCGTGGCGATCAGCATCGCGGTCTTCACCCCCAGCTTTGCCCTTGCGGGAGCTGCCGCATAGGGATAGAAGCGGTCGATGACCTTCTTCACCGGTGAGGCAAAGCCCTGGAAATACAGCGGAGACACCAACACCATGGTGTCCGCCCAGGCAAGGAGCTCATGAAGCTGCACGCCGTCATCCTTTAATCCGCAATAACCGTTTTTATGGCAGGAAGCGTCTCCGTGGCATCCGTCCATATTCGCTTTCGCCGCATCGAAGACCCTTACCTCGTTTCCCGCCTGCTCAGCGCCCTTGATAAACGCGTTTGCCAGGATCAGGGAATTGCCGTTTTTTCTGAAGCTGCCTGTGATAACTACAATTTTGTGTGCCATAACGCCTCCTCATACACCCAATACAGATATCAATAGGATAACACAGACGGTATCATTATTCACCACTTAATCTGAAACTAAATATAGGAAAATGCGATACTGAAAAAGCGAAATAAGTTATGTCAACCTTTTGTCAGTCCTTCCTCGTACAGCTTCACTCCTGCTTTCCCGTGCTCCTTGATATGATACAGGGCCTTGTCCGCATTCTGATAAAGCTCTTCGAAGGTCTTTCCGTGATCCGGGGTCACCGCGATGCCGATGGACAGGCTCACCTCCCCGTCCGCGGGCTCTCCCGGAAAGCCGTGGATCACCAGGTTCTCCACCTTTTCCGCCAGAGAGCAGGCATCCTTTGGCGTGCGGATATTGTGCATGAAGACCATGAACTCGTCGCCCCCTACCCGGCCCGTGACATCCATGCCCTTGAAATTATCGTTTAAGATCCCGCCGATCTTTGAAAGCACCTTGTCTCCCACGGCGTGGCCGTAGCCGTCGTTCACATGCTTGAAGTTGTCCACATCCAGCATCAGCAAGGCCCCCAGCAGCTCCCCGTCCTGATAGCCGGTGAGGATCTTTTCGATCAGATCCCTGGTAGCCGCCTTGTTCATCAGCCCCGTCAGGGAATCCCTGTCGGCTCTGAGCTTTAACTCCAGCTCCTTTAATTTCTCCTCATGGATATCCGTAATGTGGCCGATGATATGGGAAACATAGCCCTCCTGCCCCAGAACACTTGCAATCTGCACCTTAAACCAGCGGTACTCCGACCTGGGGTTGATGATGCCCCTTGAGCGGAATTCCATGCTGTCCCTGTGGGCATGGCGCATGGCGGAATCCAGCATTTCCTGATACCCCGGGATGTCCTCTGGATGGATGCCGGAGGCGGGGATCTGCTCCAGATAGCCCTTCACCACCGCGTCATGGGAAAGCTCCTCCGTTTCGTTGATGCGGTAAATGCAGACATCGGTGCGGCAGTTAAAGTCAAAGGTAATGTCCGTGTCCATCAGAAGATGCATGAAATCGGACTGGCGCTTTAACTCCGCCTCGATCATCTTCTGCTCCGTGCAGTCTAAGATCACGGCGCTGATCAGGTTTCTCGCCCCCTCGCGGCTGTAGAGATTTCCTCTGAGCTTCAGCCACATCAGATTGCCATCCACACCCACGATGCGGAACTCGCATTCCGCGGAGCCGTTATCCGCCAGGATATCGTCAATGCCCTGTTCCAGAAGCGGCAGATCATCCGGGATCACGGAAAGCCTGATGTCCTGCATCATGGTCCGGACCTGCTTTTCCGTTCCGCCCATCATGCGGAAAAAACCCTCATTCAGATATTCGGGCCTGATCTGCCTGGTCTTCGAATCAATGTTCAGGATGCAGATCCCGCCGATAAAATATTTGACCGCTGAGCCGATCAGCTGATCCTGAGCCTGTGCGTTCATTCTGTCCTCCCGTGATAAGCAGCGCATTTTTCAAGAAATCGCTTCGCAAAATCCGGATCGGAATAGTAATAAAGATGAGGATATCCGGCAAAGATCCCCTGCCGGGAAACCATGCACTCCCACTGCCTGCCTCCCTTAGGCTTTTTCGCAATGCAGGAAGCGCCGTTGTCCGTGGAATCAAAATAGTGGAATTCGTGGCCCCGGATGGTTTCTCCCGGCGCAAGGTATGAGGCGCCGGCGAAGATGTCTTCTCCAAGTCCGTTGCCATTCTCTGCATTGGGAGTGAGGGTGATATAGCCGAAACGCACCAGCCTCTCCCCCATGCGGGTCTCCCCGGGCAGGGCGCCGACCATGGAAAAGCGCTCCCCCTCCTTCGTCACAAGCTCCTTCTGCAGATACATAAAGCCGCCACATTCCGCAAGGATCGGCATTCCGGAGGCTGCCGCGGCCCGTATGCTTTGCAGCATGCTTTTGTTTTCGGAAAGCTCCCCCCCATACAGCTCGGGATAGCCGCCGCCGAGGATGAGCCCACGGACCTTTGGCAGAACGCTGTCCGTTAAGGGGGAAAATTCTATCAGTTCCGCCCCCAGCTTTGTTAAGAGGCGCAGATTGTCTTCGTAGTAGAAGGAAAAGGCCGCATCCCGGGCCACGCCGATCCTCACCGCTTCCGGCAGGGGCGTGATGTCCGGCATCCTGACGGAAAGATCCTCCGCCTCCTCCGCGATCTTTAACAAAAGCGGAAGATCCAGAGTTTCGGAAAGGGTCCCGGCAATGCGCTCCACCTGGCTTTGCAGCTCCCTGATCTCTTCAGGCTGCACCAGCCCCAGATGTCTGGATTCCCAGAGGGCGCCCTCCATCCTCGGAAGATAGCCGATGGCCGGGATCCCCAGCTCTGTTTCGATCATTTCTTTGAACAGCGGAAACATTCCCGGAGCAATGCGGTTTAAGATGACTCCCCGGATCGTAGGCTCTTTGCCGTAGTCCAGAAAGCCTTTGATCATGGCCACCACGGAGCGGCTCATGCCCTTTGCGTCCACCACCAGGATCACGGGGGTTTTCGTGCTGCGCGCCAGGTCATAGGCGCTGGCCAGCATGGGATGGTCCGGAAGATCCACTCCGTCAAAATATCCCATGACCCCTTCCATCACGGAGATGTCAGCGCCTTTTGCCCCCTCCGCAAAAAGGCTTGCCGTCAGCGCTTCTCCCGCAAAGAAGGTGTCCAGATTCTTCGAGGGAAGCCCCAGGACCGTCCTGTGGAACATGGGATCGATGTAGTCCGGGCCGCATTTGAAGGCGCGGACCTCCTTCCCTTTATCCTTTAACAGCTGCAGAATGCCGCAGGTCACAAAGGTCTTGCCGCTGCCGCTTTTCGGAGCCGCCAGAAGAAACCGGGGGGCATGGATCGATTGTGGAAGAGACAGATTCAGCAATGTTTTCTCCTCATCCTGATGGCCGTATTTGCGGTCCATTATACCACACCCTTTGGATTTTGGGACATTAAATCCCGGAAACGGTCTATGCGGAACCACTACAAGGCGTAGTATTCCACATCATAAATGAGCCGTTTTGTTGTGATTCGGCGGGATTCTTTCGATTATGATATTGATGACAGGATCCCAGGGTGCAATGGAGCAATTCGTCATCAATCAGAAATGTAGAAAGCTCAGGAAAGGCAGCGCATGCAGGATTCCACCCTCCCCGGCCTTTTGCGGGGATTGAGAAAATCGCATAAGATGACTCAGGCGCAGGTGGCGGAGCATCTGGGGATCGTGCAGCAGGCCTACTCCCACTACGAGAAGGGCATCCGGACGCCGGACACCAGAACCCTGCTCCGTCTTGCTAAGCTGTATGGCATAGATCCCTCGGAGCTTCTTCAGAACGCATATCTTCAGGATGGCAGCGGCGGGAAAGCCTCAGGCCAGCCCGGGATGCTCGGAGATATGATCGGCTTCTATGCCGCTTCGGAAAACCAGGCAAAGTACAGAGCACTCTCCCATGAAGAAAAAGAGCTGCTGTTTTACTTTCATCAGCTGAAGCCCGCAGACAGGCAGGAGCTGACGGAGATCGCGAAGCTGAAGGTGAAGCTGAAGCAGGGGAAGAAATAGTTTCACCGGGGCCGGCGCTTTTCTGCAGCAACATCCCTGAAGCGCAGCTCCCAAAGTGCAGCATCCCGGTCCGCGGAGACCACAGAGAACGCGGAGCGCCATCCGGGTGCCCGGTTAAGCGCCATCCCGCCCAGCGGGGATCACAAAGGCGGCTGACTGCCATCCGGGTGATCGGTTATGCGGTATCCCGGCCAGCGGGGATCACAGGCCGAGGAGCCTCTGTGCCAGCTTCACCGCCGCGGCGGCATCCTCGGAATAGCCATGTGCTCCGATCTCCTCCGCGTATTCCCGGGTGATCACGGCGCCTCCGATCATGACCCTGGACTCCACCCCCTGCTCCTTCGCATATTCGATCACCTTCTTCATTTCCGTCATGGTGGTGGTCATCAGGGCGGAGAGGGCGATGATCCCGGCCCCTCGCTTTTTCGCCTCTTCCACGATCCGCTCCTTCGGCACATCCTTCCCGAGATCCATCACGGGAAATCCGTAGTTTTTCAGCATCATGGCCACAAGATTCTTGCCGATGTCGTGAATATCCCCCTTTACTGTGGCAATCACGATGACAGGCAGCTGTTTCTCATCTTTCTTTGCTTCCGCAAGATAAGGCTCTAAAATCTCGATGGCATTTTTCATGGCCTCCGCCCCGGAGATCAGCTGGGGCAGGAAATATCTGCCCTTGTCGAAAAGGTCCCCTACAGCGGAGATGGCGGGCATCAGCTGCTTTTGCAGAAGCTCGCCGGGGTCCTCCCCCTGCTCTATGGCGAGGCGGGTCAGCTCCCTGATATCCCGCTTATTGCCCTTTAAGACCGCAGTGTAGAGGGGGTGGGGGGCGGTTGGCGCGGTTGACATAACTTCAGGTTCCGCAGGCTGGTTTGTACCGCCATCATAGGTTGACATAACTCTTGCTCTTGAACCGGCGGAAGCGGTGCTGCCAGAAACCGCGCCTGTATTGTTGGTTGACATAACTCCAC
>CAMNLO010000061.1 GCA_946543095.1 uncultured bacterium | reverse complement strand
GGAGGGGGAGCCTTTTCATGAGGATCTGGCAAATCAGATGGGCTTATCCGGGGTCCTTCAGGATGTGCCTGTTTATAACCCCTACGGCTATTCGCCATATCAGCTGGAGGTACAGGTGAATGACCTGGTGACGGATATGAAGGGCAGCTCCTCCATAGAAAACGGCAAAGGGCTTTTGCTGATCGGGGATTCCTTCTCCACGCTGATGTTCCCCTATGTGGCCTGCAATTTTGAACGCAGCAGGATGGTGATCTATTATGACCACAATGAGCAGGTCCTCCGGGAGGCGTCTCCGGATGTGGTGGTATTTGAGATCGTGGAACGCTATCTTGGGAACCTGACAAGATTTTCGATACTGGACGGAATAGAAAGGGAGTATAGTATACGATAATGGAAAAACAGTTTGTGCTGATCTCGGACAGCTCCTGTGATCTGCCTGCGGAGCTGGCAAGAGAAAAAGAAGTTCGGGTGGTGCCCTTCTATGTGACCTTTGACGGGGAGCAGTATTTTAAAGAAGGGGTGGAAATGAGCGGAGAGGAATTCTACGAACGGGCCATCGGGGATCCGAAGACCATTCCGAAGACCTCCATGCCCTCCATCCAGGATTTCGCGGATGCCTTCATCCCCGTTGTAAAGAATGGGGAAAAGGTGGTCTGCATCTGCATCTCCACAAAATTCAGCGGTTCTTATGATTCGGCGAGAAACGCCAGGGAGCTGGTGTTAGAGGAGTATCCGGATGCCTGTATCGCGGTCATCGACGCCAGGGTCAACACGGTGCTGCAGGCGGATTACGTACTGGAAGCCGTAAGGCTCAGGGATCAGGGCTTTTCCCCGGAGGAGAGCGTGGAGCGCCTTCTTGCGATCCGTGAGAGCGGCAGGATCTTCTTTACCGTGGGAAACCTGGATTATCTCATTGCCGGAGGCAGGATCGGCAAGGTGGCCTCCGTGGCGGGAAGCGTTCTGGGACTGCGCCCTGTGATCACATTGAAAGAAGGGGAGATCTTTGCCTCCGGAGTGGGCAGGAGCAGGAGATCCACACTTTCCAAATGCGCGGAGCTTCTGGTGAAGTACGTGAAGGAAAACAACGCCGTGCCCGGAGAATGGGTTCTGGATATCGGCTATGGGGCGGATCATGAGGAGGCTTTGCAGTTCAGGGAACAGATCATCACCGCCCTGCATGAGGCAGGCTTTATGATCCGGCCGGAGGACATCCCGATCTTTCGGATCGGGGCGGCCATCGCCGTGCATACCGGGCCTTACGCCCTTGGGGTCACCATACTGAAAAAAGCGGTCTGACCTGTTTTGAAAGACTTGAGGATCCTGATATGAATATGGACATCCTGGAAAACACGCTGATGCTCCTGGCCGCCGTTATGGGGCTCCTGATCAGTCTGTTCCGTTACATCGAGACACCCAGGCGTGGCTATCTGTATCTGTCGGTATTCTGTCTGGCTCATGTCTTAAGCGATTATTACTGGGCGATCTATCTGTTGGTGGTCCATGAGAACCCGGAGATATCGGCACTGATCGCCTATTTCGGCTGGAATGCGGCCTATGTGTTTTTGCTCCTTGCAGCCATCCATATGCGGGAGGAGGGGGCCGGGCGCTATTTTCACCCGCTGATGCTGCTCCCCATTCCCTGGGGGATCTGGCAGTTTTTTCTTTATTCTTCCTTCGGCGGCATCTTAAACAATCTCTGGTCCGGCCTGTTTGCGACGCTGACCATGTGTCTTTGCCTGCAGGCCATTCTGTATTATCTGAAAAACAGAAAGAACGGTGCGTCCTCACCGGCCTTTCATCTTGCGGCGCTTGGCTTTCTCATTACGGAATACGGCATGTGGACCTCCTCCTGCTATACCTGGGAAAGCGATCTGCAAAACCCCTATTACTATTTTGCCCTGTTCAACTGCCTGACTCTGGTTCTGCTTCCCTTGGGGGCATCAAAAACCTATGTGTCAAGAGGCCTTTATCCGCTGAAGAAGAACGGAAATGAGATAGATTTCCAGGTCTTCTGGCAGGTCTTTGCTTCTGTGATCATTCTGGCAGGCTGTATCAGCGGCTATTTTATCGCTTCCTGGATGCAGAGGACGCTCCCTCCCGACAATGGCAGCGGAAGCGTCCACGAAGTCATCGCCATGACCCTGTTCATCATTTCCGTGGTGCTGATGGTCATCATACTGGCGGTGCTTCTTGTGATCACTTCCCGCTACAAGGCTTTGGAGAAACAGCATGTTGCGGATGCGGATTCGGAGCGGAACAGCTTCGGCTCCATTTCCACTGCCCTGATCACCTTCGGCCTCATGATCTTTTCCGTGATCTACACCTCCAGGCTGTTTTACCAGGTGACGGTCACGGGACTCTATGAATCCGGGACCGACAGGGCGGAACTGATCTCCACGGAGCTGGAGAATTATCTTTCCGATGCGGCCTCCACTCTCCAGGTTTCCTCGGATACGGTGGATTTCATGGTCCAAAAGGGGGAGTCCCAGAAACAGATCAGCGAGTTTCTGACCTTTCAGACCAATCAGCAGTTTCAGCTGTTTGATGAAAACTTTACGGGGATCTATGCCCTGGTAAGAGGAGAATATATGGACGGCTCCGGATGGGTTCCCCCGGACAGCTATGACGCCACCACCAGAGACTGGTACAACAAAGCCGTGGCGGCGAGAGGAGAAACGGTCATCGTGCCGCCCTATGTGGATGCCCAGACAAAGTCCGTGGTCATTACCATCTGCAGGCTGATCTCCGAGGATGCAGTGTCGGAGGCTTTGGGCGTGAAGAATGTGGTTGCCCTGGATGTTATCGTCAATCATATCCAGGACGTCATCGAGGAGGCTGACATCAACGGCAAGGGCTACGGCATGATCCTGGACAGGGACGGCAGGATCATCGCCCACAGGGACCGGAGCATGATCGGCACCGATTTTAAGAAACTCTACGGGAAGGAATTTTTCGCAAAGCTTGCCGGGCTAAGGAGCGGGGTGATGGATCTTTCCCCCGCAGGGGAAAACAGCATGCTGTTTGTGGCGAGGGTCATGGGGCAGTGGCATATCGTCATCAATGTCAGCGATGAAGAGCTGTTTGAGGATGTACGTTCCCAGCTGTCCATCAGTATCTTTGTGTCCCTGATGATCTTTGCGCTGATCTCCCTGTTCTATTATCTGGGCTACAGAAACCAGCAGCAGTACATGAGGCAGATGGAGGAGATGCGCATCAGCAGGCAGAAGCAGGAATACGAAGCCCAGGTGCTGAAGCTGGAAAAGGCAGCGGCGGATGAGGCCAATAAGGCGAAGAGCAGCTTCCTTGCGGATATGTCCCATGAGATCCGGACCCCCATCAACGCCATTCTGGGGATGAATGAGATGATCCTGAGAGAGGCGGAGGATCCCGCTCTTCTGGAGTATTCCGGAAACATCGCCGTGGCCGGGAAAAATCTGCTGCATCTGGTGAACAGCATCCTGGATTTTTCCAAGATCGAGGACGGCAAGATGGAGATCCTGCCGGAGAGATACAGCGTAAACAGCCTGGTCAGCTATCTGGTGAATTCCATTACGGAGCGGGCCAGGAAGAAGGAGCTGCAGCTGATGGTCAATGTGGAGCCTTCCCTTCCTGCGGAATTGTATGGGGATGATTCCAGGATCGCGCAGGTCATCATGAACATCCTGACCAATGCGGTGAAATACACGGAAAAAGGGTATGTGGCCCTGACGATCCGGCAGAAGGAGAAAACAGGGGACCGGATCCTTTTGTACGTTGAGGTGAAGGATACGGGGATCGGCATCCGGGAAAGCGATATGGAGCGCCTCTTCCAGTCCTTTGAGCGGCTGGATGTGGAGAAAAACCGCAATATCGAGGGCACGGGCCTGGGGATGGCCATCACCGCAAAGCTTCTGGGACTAATGGACAGCGAGCTGAAGGTAGAGAGCGTCTATGGCAGGGGTTCCACCTTCTGTTTTGAGCTCTGGCAGGGGATCCGGTCGGAGGAGTGCCTGGGGAATTTCTCACTGTCATCCGGTGGGGAGGAGATCCCGGAAGCTGCGGAGGGGATCCTGTATGCGCCAAAGGCCCATATCCTGGTGGTGGATGACACGAAAACAAATCTCTTTGTGGTCATAAGCCTGTTAAAGCGCACCGCTATCCGGATCGATACCGCTGGAAGCGGCGAAGAGGCCATCCGGCTTGCTGAAAACAATGATTATGATATGATACTGATGGATCAGCGTATGCCTGGCATGGACGGCACAGAAGCCATGAAGCGGATCCGGAGGGGACAAAACAGTCAAAACCGGGAGATCCCCATCATCTGCCTGACGGCGGATGCCATCCGGGGAGCAAAGGACAGATATCTGGAAGAGGGCTTCACGGATTATCTCACCAAGCCCGTGGACGGGAAAGCCCTGGAGCGGATGCTTGCCCGGTATCTTCCGAAGAAAAAACAGGAGAAAACAGGCCCCGGGGAAAAGGAAAAGAAGCTGGACATGCTGCCTGATGATCCGCTGTTTGAAGCGCTCAGGCAGGCAGGAGTCGATCCGGAAAGAGGCATGGCCTTTTGTCAGAAGGACGAAGGGATCTATCGTGAGATCCTCTCCGAATTTGCTTCGGAATCCGTGGCCCACAGAAAGACATTGCAGGAAGCCTTTGCGGGAAAGGCCTGGGAGACGTATCTGATCCGGATCCATTCCCTAAAGAGCACCGCAAAGACCATCGGGGCGGAAAGGCTCTCGGACCTTGCGGCTTCTCTGGAGACTGCGGCCGGAGACGGGAACGAAGCTCTGATCATGAGAGACCACCGGATGGCAATGGATCTTTATGAAGCCGTGGTATCAGCCGTAAAGGAGAATATGGAGGTATCGGAGGAAGGTACCCGGTTTGGTGACGGGGAGGTCCTTGAGTTTGCGCCTGTGGAAAAGCAGGATAAGGGAGGCATAGGGTATAACGGATGAGCAGTCAGACACCTATCCCCGGTAAAGGAGTCATATACCGCAGGATCGCCGTGTTTCTGGGGATCCTGTTAAACTGCGTCCTGGCATATCTTACCTGGCGCTTAAGGCTTCCCTTTTATATGGACACTCCGGGGACCATTGCCGTATCGGCGCTGGCGGGATCCTTCCCCGGGATCGTGACGGCCATGGCCACCAATATTGTCTGCAGCCTGTTTAACCCTGATGCTTTGTATTTCAGTATTCTGAATGTGCTCATTGCCCTTACCACCTCATGGTTTGCCAGGAAGGACCTTCTGAAAAGGCCTTTGGGGATCCTTGGCCATCTGCTTCTGATCTCAGCCATCGGAGGGATCCTGGGAACCTGTATGCAGTGGCTTCTGCTGCAGGGCCCCCAGTTTGCGGATGTGGCGCATATTGCAGGCGTCCTCTTCGGCAGCGCAGGAGTCTCCTATTTTGTAGGCACGGTGCTCATCGGCTTTGTTTTAAACCTTGTGGACAAGGGGATCGGCATATCCGCTGCCATACTGATCCTGCATTTTGTGCCGGAGGGGATCCGGGACAGGATACGCAAAAGCTACTGGAAGCAGACCCCTTTATCCACAGAGGATATCCGCAGGGAGAAGAAGGCAGGCCGCTCTCTGGAGCGGGACACCAGTGTGATGCTGGCCACGGTGGCCTTTGTGCTGGCTGTGATCATCTCCTGGATCAGCATTAAGCTGTATTATGAGGACCTGAAAAAACAGTATTCCGAAAATGCGCAGAACGCCGCCAGATTCGCCGCGGATATCGTGGACGGCGACAGGGTGGAGGATTATATCCGGGACGGGGAGGAGGCGGAAGGCTATCTGGAGACCAAGCGCCTGCTCACAAAGATCAGGGACAGCGCTCCGGCAGTGGAGTATCTCTATGTGATCCGGGTGGGCAGTGAGCACTGCACCGCCATTTTTGACGTGGAGACGGAGGATACTCCCGGCTGGGAGCCCGGGGAGCTGGTGCCCATCGAGGAAAGCTTTGAACCCTATCTGGAGCAGCTTCTGGCAGGGGATGAGATCGAGCTGGTGGAATCCAACGAGTCCTTCGGATGGCTGCTAACGGTCTATCATCCTGTGCGGAATTCCGCCGGCAAAACCGTCTGCTACGCCGGGGCGGATGTGTCCATGAATTATCTTTCCGACTACACGGGAGACTTTCTTTTGAAGGCCCTCTTTATCTTTTCCGGCTTCTTTGTCCTGGTGGTGGGCTTCGGCCTGACCTATTCCGTCTTCCGCATCGTCTATCCCATCAACAGCATCACCGCGGCTGCCAAGAGCTTTGCGGAGCATGGACAGGGCATTGGGGAGATCGACAAAAAGGTCCGGGAGATGAGGGCCATCAAGGTCCATACGGATGATGAGGTGGAGGAGCTGTATGCCGCCCTTTGCAGGATGGAAGCGGATATGGCGGAGCAGGTCAGGGAGCTGAGCTATTATGCGGACGTCACCTCCAAAATGCAGAACGGCCTGATCATTACCATGGCGGACATGGTGGAAAACAGGGATTCCGACACGGGAGCCCATGTACAGAAAACAGCGGCTTATGTGCATATCATTCTGGAGGGGTTAAAGAAAAAGGGGTATTATCCGGAAAAGCTCACCCCCAGATATATGGTGGATGTGGAAATGTCGGCGCCTCTGCATGATGTGGGAAAGATCAATATTCCGGATGCAATATTAAATAAGCCCGGAAAGCTGACGGAGGAGGAATATGAGATCATGAAGACCCACACCACCGCCGGCAAGAAGATCCTGGAGAACGCCATCAGCACGGTGGAGGGAGAAAACTACCTGAAGGAAGCCAGAAATATGGCGGCCTATCACCATGAGCGCTGGGACGGGAAGGGATATCCCGACGGGATCCACGGAGAGGTGATCCCTCTTTCCGCCAGGGTCATGGCAGTGGCGGATGTGTTTGACGCCCTGACCTCTCCCAGAGTCTATAAACCGGGATTTCCATTGGAGAAGGCTCTGCAGATTTTACGTGAGGGTGCCGGGACTCAGTTTGACGCAAAATGCGTGGAGGTGTTTTTGGAGGCGCTTCCGGAGGTGAAAAGAGTGCTCAGAAAATTCAACGGGACAGACGCATGAGAAAAACGATCCTTTCCGCATTCCTATTGATCTGTATACTTTTGCTGGCAGCTTCTTTTCCGGTCTCCTATGCCGCCGAGACAAGTGAGGAGGAGACCGCTCGGGAAGGGACGGCTCTTTTTGGCGGCGGCTATGCCCTGACGGGCCAGATCGAAGGTCTGGGCTACACGGCAAAGCTCTATGACGCTGCAAACGGCCTGCCCACCTCCGACGCCAATTATATCCTGGGTTCCTCTGACGGCTTTATCTGGATCGGCGGCTACAGCGGCATTATCCGCTACGACGGCTCCGTATTTGAACGGCTGGATTCCGCAGATGGTCTCACCAGCGGCAGGGCCCTGCTGGAGGACAGCAGAGGCAGGATCTGGGTGGGCACCAATGACAACGGCGTGGTGGTCCTTCAGGGCGATGACAGGATCCACCTGACCTATAAGGACGGTCTGCCATCCTCCTCCATCCGGCATTTTGTGGAGGATCTTTCCGGTAATGTCTATATCGCCACCACCTCCGGGGTCTGCTATGTGGATCCCGAGCTTACGATCCACAGTATCGACGACAGACGCTTCAATGACGAGCGGGTGCTCCATCTGGAACGGGATAAAAGAGGCAGGATCTACGGCCTCACCGGAAACGGCCTCGTGTTTGCCATAGATGGGGGAAAGGCAACGGAAGGCTTCAGCGGAAAGGACCTGGGGATCGAGGATATCAAATCCATTCTGGCGGATCCGGACCGTGAGGGCTATCTGTATCTGTGCACCGACTCCAGCAATCTCTATTACGGAGCCTTCGGCAGCGGGGCAGATGAGCTGGAGAAGATCAACACAGCGCCCCTGGAAAACGCCCATTGGATGACCTATGTCTGCGGCAGAGTCTTTTTGAACTCTCTGGAGGCGGCGGGTTATCTGGATGAAAACAGGGCCTTTCATCCGATCGAGGATCTGCCCATGAATTCCGCCTTTGAGATGATGACTGTGGATTATCAGGGCAATCTCTGGTGCGCTTCCTCCAGCCAGGGAGTGATGAAGGTGGTGGCCAATAACTTTTCCGACTACACCTATCAAACGGGCCTGGACACGGGAGTCGTGAACGCCACCTGTCTGACTGAGGAGGGTCTT
>CAMNLO010000060.1 GCA_946543095.1 uncultured bacterium | reverse complement strand
AAAATACCCCATGGGGGTATATAGAAGGAGAAGGGATATGCCGGAACATTCCAAGGGATCAGAAGAGCTTCAGGGCAGCTGCCCCCATTGCTCCTCCGGAAAGCATAAGGAGCGGGACGAAAAGGAATACAAGGACCTGATGAACCGGTTAAAGCGGATCGAGGGCCAGGTCAGGGGCGTGGAGGGGATGCTGGAAAACAATGCCTACTGCACGGACATCCTGAACCAGGTGAGTGCCATCAACAGCGCGTTAAACAGCTTTAACAAGGTGCTTCTGGCAAATCATATGAAGACCTGCGTTGTGGACAATATCCGGGAAGGCAACGAGGAAGTGATCGACGAGCTGGTCTGCGCCATGCAAAAGCTAATGAGGTGATCCACAGGATTGCGGGAGTGCGAAGCGCGGAGCGATCCGTGGATCACCGGGAAATGATGAGGAATTGGAGGAAATATGGAACAGTACAATGTAACGGGAATGAGCTGCGCCGCCTGCCAGGCCAGGGTGGAGAAGGCGGTGGGCGCGGTGGAGGGCGTGGAAAGCTGCGCCGTGAGCCTTCTGACCAATTCCATGGGAGTCACGGGAAACGCCTCCCCGGAGGCCATCATCGCCGCGGTGGAGGCCGCGGGATACGGCGCCAGCAAAAAAGGGGATGGCAGGACAAAGAGCGCCTCTGAGGAGCCCTTAAAGGACACGGAGACTCCGAAGATGAAAAAGAGGCTGATCGCCTCCCTGATCCTCCTGCTCCCCCTGATGTATGTTTCCATGGGGCATATGCTCTGGAACTGGCCCCTCCCCCCCTTCCTGGAGGGCAATCATGTGGCCATGGGCTTATACCAGCTGCTGCTGTCGGGGCTTGTCATGGTGATCAACCAGAAGTTCTTTGTAAACGGCTTTCAGGGGCTGCTCCGCGGCTCTCCCAATATGGACACCCTGGTGGCTCTGGGGTCTGCCGCCTCCTACGGCTACAGTGTCTGTGCCCTGTTTGCCATGACCGGGGCGGTGCTGGAGAATGACACTGATCTGGTCATGTATTACATGGATCAGTTCTACTTTGAAGCGGCGGCAATGATCCTGACGCTGATCACAGTGGGAAAGATGCTGGAAGCCCGCTCCAAGGGAGAGACCACCAATGCCCTGAAGGGCCTGATGGACCTGTCTCCGAAGACGGCGGTGGTCCTTAAGGAGGGCGCGGAGATCACGGTCCCCATAGAGGAAGTCTCCGTGGGAGACCGGTTTGTGGTACGGCCCGGGGACAGCATTCCCGTGGACGGGATCGTCATCGAAGGGGAGAGCGCCGTCAACGAATCGGCCCTGACGGGGGAGAGCGTTCCCGTGGAAAAAGCCGCCGGGGACAATGTGTCCGCCGCCACCATCAACACCTCCGGCTACATGGTCTGCGAAGCGAAACGGGTGGGGGAGGACACCACCCTTTCCGCCATCATCAAAATGGTCAGCGACGCCGCAGCCACAAAGGCACCTATCGCGAAGATCGCGGACAGGGTCTCCGGCGTGTTTGTTCCCGTGGTCATCGGCATTGCCCTTGTGACCTTCGGGGCCTGGCTCCTTGCGGGTCAGACTGTGGGCTTTGCCATTGCCAGGGCAGTGTCCGTGCTGGTGATCAGCTGTCCCTGCGCCCTGGGGCTCGCAACCCCCGTGGCCATTATGGTGGGCAACGGTGTGGCCGCGAAAACCGGGATCCTCTTCAAGACCGCGGCTTCACTGGAGCAGGCGGGAAAGACGCAGATCGCGGCCCTGGACAAGACCGGGACCATCACCACCGGCGAGATGAGGGTGACAGACTTAGTCCCCGAAGAGGGGGTCACGAAGGAGGAGCTTTTGAGAGTGGCCTATGCGCTGGAATCCAAGAGCGAGCATCCCATCTCCAAAGCGGTGACGGAATACGCTTCTAAGCAGGGCATTGTCCTTCAGGAAACCACCGGATTCGAGGCCCTTTCCGGAAACGGCCTGAAAGCCGTGATGGAAGGGGAGGTGATCCATGGGGGAAACCGGAAATACATCGAGAGTGTTGCGGGAAAAGTGGGGGACAGCGCGGAAGAGAGGATCCAAAGCCTTGCCCGGGAAGGAAAGACCCCGGTGCTGATCGCAAAGGCAGGAAAGCTTCTGGGGATCATCGGAGTCTCGGATGTGATCAAGGAGGATTCCCCGGAAGCCATCGCAGAACTGAAAAAACTGGGGATCCATGTGGTGATGCTCACCGGGGACAACGAGGTCACGGCAGAAGCCATCGCGAAGCAGGCGGGGGTGGACGAGGTGGTGGCCTCCGTGAAGCCCGACGGGAAGGAAATGGTGATCCGGCAGATGAAGGAGCACGGCAGGGTGGCCATGGTGGGAGACGGGATCAATGACGCCCCGGCCCTCACCTCCGCGGATCTGGGGATCGCCATCGGCGCCGGCACCGACGTGGCCATCGACGCGGCGGATGTGGTGTTAATGAAGAGCAGCCTGAAGGATGTGGCCGCCGCCATCCGGATCTCCAGGAGCACCCTGCGGAATATCCATGAGAACCTGTTCTGGGCCTTCTTCTACAATGTGCTGGGGATCCCTCTTGCCGCCGGCTGCTATATCGCGGCCTTCGGCTGGGAGCTGAACCCCATGTTCGGCGCGGCGGCCATGAGCCTTTCCAGCTTCTGCGTGGTGTCCAATGCGCTGAGGCTTAACTGGATCAGGCCCTATGACAGCAGGGGGGACAAAAAAGTGAAGGATCCCGTTACGGGGAATCTGATACAGGAGTCAACAAACAAAGAATCGGAAAATGCAGTCGGAAAGGAGACGAAAGAAATGAAGGTAACAGTAAAGGGAATGATGTGCGCACACTGCGAGGCCTCTGTGAAGAAGGCCCTGGAAGCCATCGACGGCATCGAGAGCGCCGCGGCAAACCACGAGGAGGATCTCGTGACCATCACGAACACAAAGGATGTGGACGAAGCGGCGATCAAAGCGGCGGTGGAAGGCGCCGGATACGAATACGGCGGGGTCCTTGCATAAGGACTGTCACGAAATAGCCGCAGTGTGAACACTGTTCATACCGGAAATAAAAAGGATCACTGCGGGCTTTGCAGTGATCCTTTTTCAATGCCCTGGGTTTCCTTTTATTTGATCACGGTGAATTTGATGGCAGGCTTTTTGTCCCGCTCGCTGATCAGCTGTTCAAATTCCTTTTCACCTCCGGTGAACTCCTGATCATGGTCGAAATCGTTGACCTCCCTGAGGGTTCCCGTATATTCCGGATCTCCGTAGTCTATGCCGTCGCTCACATAGTCCTTCACCATGATGCCCTGGTAAGCGGAGGCCATGAAGTGGGTCATGTAGTTGTGATTGTCTCCGGCATAGATAATGCCGTCCGCTATCCTTAAGGGGTAGGCGGAGCCGTTGCCGTTGACATCGCCGATGTAGACGGGCTTTCCGTCCTGCAGCATGTAGAGGGATGCACGGTCGGAGGACTGATCCGCTTCAAACACCAGATCCGAAACGGCCAGCACCTCTGTTTCCTTGTCATTGCCCGTAAGCTTCAGCATGGCGTAGCCCTGGCCTTTTTCCAGGCAGGAGATCACATCATCGAAGTCCTTGAACTCCTCCCTGCCGGCCTGCTCCGTCAGGAAATTTAAGGGCTCGTCCGCCATGGGCTCGTTGGCCGGGTCGTACATGGCTTCCGCCACCGCCTGGATGTCAAAGCCATCCAGATCGTCCGAGGTGACGCCCAGGCAGTAGGAGATCCCGATCTCGATATCGTACCAGGTCATGAGATCCGCCATGCCGGAGTCATTGATGCTGCGGTGGAACTTAGCGGGCATGCGGCCTTCTCCCCAGTTTGCAAGAGTGGCGTCCTCCTCATCCGTCCAGGTAAGGTACATGCCGGAGATGTCTTCCGTATCGGAAATGCCGGACTGGGCCCTGGCAAAGAATTCCAGGCCATCCAGTTCAAAATCCAGCTGCACCAGGGGATCCTCGAAACCGGAATTCTCCTCGGAGCCCTCCAGCTTCATCCAATCGTGGACATTGGCGCCCTCCGGAGCCTTGAAGAGGCGGGGGCAGTATTCCTTCGCTTCCTCCTCCGTGATCTTGACCCAGGGGTTCGCCATTCCCATTTTGCCCATTTCTTCGGTTTCTTCGGCTTCCTTCGGCTCTTCAGCCTCAGCCGGCTTTGCTTCCTCTTTTGTTTCTTCCGGCTTTGCGGGGGCCTCTTCCTTTGCCTCTTCCTGTGCCGCGGGCTCCGCTGCAGGGGCTTCGGGAGCCTTCCCGCAGGCCGTCAGCACAAAGGCCGTTAAGAGCAGCATACCGAAAATTCTTTTCAGAGAACTTTTCATGTCACATCCTCCCTTTATTTGATTTTTGTTTTTCAGATTGTAACATTTTGCGCCGGGGTTTTCCAGCCAAAACTCCTACAGGGAAAGGGATTCATCCTTTACTCCACACGTTCCAGAGAAGCGGATCGCATCCCTGCTTCTCTCATAAGCTCCTTTCTGATCCTTTTGTTACAGCGGGTTTTGACGGATATTATAAATGATTACAGCAAAAAGACAAGGTTATGCATACATTCTGTCCGGCGCTGTTTCATTTCCCTTCATGCAGATCCCGTCATTACCGGCCGTCTTCAGGACCGGCGGCTTCACCCGCGGGGGGCTTTTCGGAATTTTGCCGCCGTCGGAGACGGCTTGGAATGGGCCAATTCCTGTTACAATTCAGCGGACCGGCAGACGGCTGAATTGTAATAAGTGGATGAAACTGATTTCAGAAGGCTTGACATACGGTGGGAAGCAGATAGAATGAAGTCATCCGGGCAGCACTGCCGGTAACGGAACATGGATCGGCGCTGCCCGTTTCGTATATTGCTATGACTCTGCATTCTTCGCCGCAGAAACTGCGGTATATGGTTCGGGCGGCGAAAAGTACATAACGGTTATTTCGTGAGAAAAGCGAGGGTATTTCGGTATGGAAGCTTCGGGATTTTTTTCCATCAGTCACTCCACAAAAGAAAAACGGCAGGAGATCAGCAATAACGACTGGCAGTACAGACAGAAACTCGAGGGAGAGCGGGAGCAGACCCGTCTGAAGTCGGATTATGTCTTAAAGCAGGCGCCCACCGGACAGGAGCTTCTCCATGCTCCCAGAAGCAGCCATCAGATCACGTCAAAGCTTCAGGCGATCCGGGACATGATCCTTGCAAAGATCACAAACCGCAGCGTCTACCAGAAATACGACAGGGTGGTGCAGACTGCCCAGGGATCTCAGGAGCGGAAGCTGAACATCCATCATTCCTACGGGACAAAGCTCCTCGATCAGGGGCATCCGGTGCTGGAGATCGACTGCGCCGGCTCCGGCTTCAAGCAGTTCAGAAAGGAGCACACCGGCTTCCACGGGGAAGGAAAGGAAGAGGAGGATGCGCACTTTACAGCCGTTTACGGGGAAAAATATCAGGGGTCTTTAGCCGGCCATAAGGGCGTTACCGCCTACGTGAAAAAGAAGACCAGCTCAAA
Source organism: uncultured bacterium (assembly GCA_946543095.1). Classification (GTDB taxonomy): domain Bacteria; phylum Bacillota; class Clostridia; order Lachnospirales; family Lachnospiraceae; genus CAMNLO01. Next base: position 2,731 of record CAMNLO010000060.1, on the reverse strand, counting down.
GACCGGAAAAGAAGCCAAAAGGATCACCCTTGCCGGCCCCGGCTCCACCAATACAGGGACCTATCAGATGGACAATGTGCGGGATTATATCCTTAGTCTCGGCTCTGTCTATCTGGAGCATCAGTTTTCACTGGGGGCGCCGGATAAGGTGATTCACCTGAATATCCAGGGCCACAGCCGGGGCGCCGTGGCGGCGGTCACCGGGGTAAAGGCGCTGAAGCAGTGGCTGCATCAAAAATATCCGCAGTATGAGGACAAGGTACAGTTCAATCTGATCCAGCATGACTCGGTTCCGGGTCTGGGGTCCGGGAGCGGAGAGCATGGAAAGATCGATCTTCGGGAACCGGATGGCACCGCATCCAAAAATATCAACGCTACCTCCATCTGCTCCATTTCCGCGGACCGCAACAGCACGGTTTTCACCCCTCAGGAGGTCAGGGGGCAGAGAAGGATGGTGCTGATGGCAGAAAAGCACGGCGTGGGACTGGATCAGGGAGACGGATCCCAGGCGGATGTGGCGGGAGATATGAAATATCACAGGCCGGCCGGGTTTGACGCCTCCACCATGGAGGCCTACCGGGGCTCCGGCTATTCGGAGCTGCCCGATGGGATCTGGCTCAGGGACGAGTTCGGTGTGCTGGTGCGGATGCGCTCCTATGGGGAGGCCATGGATGTGATCCGTGCGGCGACGAAGAATGCGCCCAGAGGACAGAAGACCCGCATGGAAGTGGTCTCCAGGATGATCAAAAACTGGTTCATCGACAATGAGTTTGTGGATGATAAGATGACCTCCCGGGAGGTGCTTGACAGCAAACGGGAAGCGGACGCGGTGGAAGCGAAGCTGATGGAGAGCAAATGGGGCGGCAGGGACCGCGGCGAGATGAAGGAGGTGAAACGGGAGATCGCGGCCGTTCACGAAAAATGGACCGGGGTCCCCGGAACGGAGCAGGCCTTCAATGAGAAAAAGGAGGCGATCACCGCAGCCTATGATGCAGTGATCACTGCCTGTAAAAAATACATGGAGGCGAAGGATCCCTCCACGGATTCCGGAAAGGAAAGGCTGGAAATGGTGTCCAAGCTGCTGAGCCAGTACAGGATAGAGAAGGAAAAGATCCTTCCGGGCCTGAATGGGATGACCTTTCAGCAGTATCAGAATGAAGATATGCCTCCGTTTGCACTGCTCTACGAAAGGGCGTATGAGGGCATCCGGGCGCAGGCGGCGCAGGAAGCACAGCAGAATGCGTAACAGGAGGGAATCATGCTGATCGAGATCTCACCGGATACCATTGAAAACTTCAGAGCCCTGGCACCCATGTCCCAGCTGTTAAAGATCGGAAAGGACCCAAACTATTTCGGCATCGGACATACGGAAAGCCTTGAGGTGCCGCCGGACGGGGTGCTGCTCTTTTGCCTGGAGAGTGATGAGGATGAGAGAGGGGAACTGCATACTGCAGCAGTGCTGAAATATTTTGCCACGGCGGAGGATAAAAGAGAACAGGGAATCTTTGCCGGGCTCTTTGATGCCTTCCAGGATCTGCTGGAGGGGACACCCACCGAGGCGGTCCGGGCGGATATCCCCATGGGGGAGGAATATAACGATGCCTGCGGCATCCTGGAGAATATGGGCTTTGTCTTTTCCCTTGCGGATCTGTTTGAGCTGAGGACGACTCTGGGGGAAATGGCAGCCCTTCCCATTTACCAGGCCCATCTGAAAAAGCATGTGGCGGTTCTCTTAAAGGATGTGCCGGAGAATCTGTTCGGCTTTGCGGTGGAAAAGCTGAACCGGGAGTTATTTTCAACGGGCAGCTATGAGCTTTCCCTGGACCGGGCGGAGTATGATCAGGATGTGAGCGTGGTGCTGTTAAAAGACCAGATCCCGGTGAGCCTGTTTCTGATCAGGGAAAACGAGGATGGGGAGCTGGAGAACATGGTGTTAAGAGTGAGGGAGGGGACCGAAGTTCCGGAGCTGATGAAGACCTCCATGTTCCATGCATTGAGAAAATTCGGCAGGGATAAGCCGGTGCGTATGGTGGCCCGCACGGAAGCGGCGGCCAATCTGATAGACAGACTCTTTCCCCATGCGAAGGCATTCCCCATCCGGAGAGGGTATCTGATGTGGTAGCAGGAAAGGGTACGGGCAGGCGCTTTGCTGCCCGATGATCGAAGCAAGGGATTGGAAAGGAGAAACAGATGGCCGCGGATGGTCTGTTGAATAGCGAAAAAACAGAGAACTTCCAGGACATCGGCGTCGTCTATACCCATATCGCCCATGCCCTGGCACGGGGCTATACGGACCTGTTCTATGTGAACATGGACACGGATGAGTTCATCGAGTTTCATACCGATGACGAGCGGGGCGTTTTGAACGAGGCCAGAAGGGGCACGGACTTCTTTGAGGGCTGCGAGCGGGACGCAAAGCTCTATATCCACAAAGAGGATCAGGCCGCCTTTGTGGAGGCCATGAACCGGGAATTTCTGGAGAATGCCCTTTCCGGGAACCGGGTCTTTGAGCTGACCTACCGCAGGATCAAGGGCGGGGATCCCTTTTATGTGCTGATGAAGGTGTCCCGTATGGAGGATGATCCGCGCTTCATTGTTATCGCCGTGTCGGATATCGACGAGCTGATGAAGAAGCGCTTCGCTGAGGAGCGGATCCGGGAGGAGCGGGTGATCTATGCCCGGCTTCATGCCATTACGGGAAATTATATCGTGATCTCTGTGGTGGATCCCG
>CAMNLO010000059.1 GCA_946543095.1 uncultured bacterium | reverse complement strand
TTACAGGTGATGTCCTTCATATCCTCCAGGGCATCCTCCACCTCATCATCCAGTTCGTCCATGGCATCCTTCGCTTCTTCGGGAAGCTTCATCTTCTTTTCGAGGAGCTTCTCGTACTCATCCCAAAGCTTTATCAGCATGTCGCCGGTTATGGTGTATTGATAGCCCTTGCATTTCACGTTTTTCCCGTCCACCGGGAATTCCGTCTTATCCAGCTTTTCCGGCTCGAGGCCTTCCAAAAACTGAAGCAGGATCCCGTTGGATTCCTGCTGCAGCTCCTGATTGGAATCCATGGTGTCCCAAAACTCGGAAAGGAATTTATCCCATTCCTCAGGCCCTTCTCCCTCCCGGAAGGCCTCGGAGAGGAAGCCCTTTGATTTGTCTTCGGTATAGTCGTATTTCAGGACTGTTTTGATCAGATCCGGCAGTGAGACAAGGATCTGATGATCATCTATACAGGCGACAAAGGACTGGGAGAAGCTAAGGAATTCCACCTTGCCGTCAAGGGACATTTCCTTCTTTTCCGCGTCCATGCTCTGGGTCATCTCGGCATTGACCGTAAACTCCGGGGCACCGAAAATAATGCCCTTCGGTGCTTTTACCTCAAGCCCGTATTTCGCGGTGTAGACACCGTCCTCCATGGCATTGCGGAAATCATTGATCATCCGCTCCTGCGAGAAGGTCTTTTCGATGCCCACAAGCAGGATGTTGCCGCGGGAATTCATAAATAAATAGATACCCAATCCTGCTGCCACTACAAGGATCAGCAGAAATACCGGGATCAAGACCTTGGGGAAGCTCTGCCGTACAGGCTCCGCCGGGGGCTCAAATCCTGCAAGGGGCGGTGCGAACTGAGGGGCGGGAGCTGCCGATCCTTCCGGGGCAGGCTGATCCGCAGGTATCGCTACAGTCGGCCCATCCTCTTCTGCAGGTATTGCCATTGTAGGGCCATCCTCTTCCGCAGATATTGCCACTGTGGGGCTATCCTCCTCTGCAGGTATTGCCACGGTAGGCCCATCCTCTTCCGCAGATATTTCCACTGTGGGGCCATCCTCCTCTGCAGGTATCGCTGCGGTAGGGCTGTCCTCGGGTTCCACATCCACCGCCGGGATCTCTAATGTGATCTCTTTTTCTTCGTCCATGTAATTATCCTAATGTGCTGTGCGCCAGCTCAATGAATTCCTTCCGGTTTGCGGGGGTGCACCCGTTCTCCGGATCCCCGATGGTGTCCGCTTCCCCCGGGGATCTGTAGTAATAGAAATCCCCAAACTTCTGCAGATTGTCCCTGCTGAAGCCGGAGTAATGCTGCTGCTGCATCAGCTCCACAAAATCATCCACCAACTTCCAGCAATCCTCATCATCGGTCTCCGATGCAATGGTATGCAAAAGCGCGGGATCATAGCCTGCCTTGGCAAGCTCCTCCGGATCCACATAAGGGTCGATCTCCCCATTCTCGATCTGCTGATCCAGATGTCCTGCATAGGCGTACTGATAGCGGAGATAAATGGGATCATCTTCCTTTCTGCCCTCCAGCAGGTCTTCCTCAAAGGCTCCTTCTCCCATGACATTCCAGCCTGCGGAACGGGAGTAATAGCCATTCTCCTTCTGATGCTTGTCGAACTTTTCTATCAGTCTGCTGTCGTTTAAGTCCCTCTGTTTTGCCAGCTCGGAATCCTGGTTGAAGAAATAGCCGTAATCCTTAAGATCCGTTCTCAGCTTTTCTGCCCGGTGAAGACGGTTCTGGATCTCGATATAGAGTCCGGCATTAAAATCATCGATCTGAATGCTGGCGTAGTTCTGGATAAAGCTGTTGACACTGTCGCACAGATCCTCGTAAAGCCCCTGCAGCTCGTCGTTGGTCTCTCTCTCCCTGTTGCAGGAAGAAGCCGTCTCCGCAGCGGCGATAATGGCGTCCGAGGCATCGTTCAGGGCGTCTTCTTCGATCAGAGACTCCGCATCCGCCACCAGCTTCTGGTAATTAGCCTTTTCCTTTTCCCAGGGATCGGCCTGAGCCTGAGGCTGGGTCGTTGTGCTGCTTCCGGTATTGCCGGCATTGGTACCTGTATTGCCGGAATTTGATGCCGTGGTCTGAGCGCCTTCGGCGGTCTTTCCGGCCTCAGTCTTTCCGGCCTCAGTCTTGCCGCCCTCTTCAGTCTTGCCTTCGCCCTCTGCTCCTTCTTCGCCCTCTTCGCCTTCTTCCTCGTCGTCTTTATCTCGCTTGGAGGAAGAGACCGATCCGCCGTCATCGCGGTTCATCAAAAAGTAAGCTCCGCCGCCGATGCCTGCGATGGCGATGATCGCCACCAAAGCCGCTATGATGATGCCGGCACCGCTCTTTTTCTGGGGCTGGGGCTGGGGATAGGGAGGACGCTGCCCATAGCCGGGACCTCCCGGACGGGGCTGCTGAAAGCCACCCGGCATATTCTGGGGATGGGTAAAGCCCTGTGCACCTGTTCTCTGAAAGCCCTGTGCGCCGGCACCGGGAGCTCCCGCTCCTGCCTGCCTGGAACCTGCGGCCGCGGCTTTTGCCAGACCGTCCGCCTGGGCTTTGGGAAGCGCCATGGTACGGTCATCATCCTGCAGTGCCATGGTCCTGTCATCATCCATTAACGCCATGGTGCGGTCGTCGTCCATCAGCGCCATGGTCCTGTCATCATCTTCCAGCGCCACGGTGGTCTCGTCGTCCTCATAGAGACCCTTGTGGAATTCCGCCATACTCTGATAGCGGTCCTCCGCATACACCGCCATTGCCTTCAGAAGTGCCTTCTCTTCGAATGCCGTGATCCTGGCGCCCAGCTGCGTGGGAGGCACCAGTTCGTCCTTTCTGAGGCGTTCCATGGCTTCGGGCGGCGTCTTGCCGGTAAGGCATTTATAGATCGTGGCGCCCAATGCGTATACATCCGTCCAGTTGCCCTGATTCCCGGAGCTGCGGTACTGCTCCTCCGGGGCGTAACCGGGCTTTAACATGACGGAGACGCTCTTCTCGTCGTTATTTAACGTATCTCGTGCGGCGCCGAAATCCAGAAGCTTCATGCTCCCATTGTTCAGCACCATGATATTATCCGGAGAGATATCCCTATGGATGATCCCCTGCTTATGCACCTCTTCCATGGAGAGCATGACCGGCTCAATGGCTGGCAGAAGCGTTTCCGCCGGGATCTTGCCGCTGTTTTCCTTTGCGTACTGCTTTAAGGTCTTGCCGTCCAAAAACTCCAGGATGATGTAGGCGGTCCCGTTTTCCTCAAAGAAATCCCGGACTCCCACCACGCCGGAAAGATTGGCGCACTTTCCCAGTCTTCTGGCTTCCTTGATGAAGTTAGCCTTCCACTTGTCCACCACTGCCTTGCTCTCACCCTGATAGATAGTGAGTTCGCAGGTCTGGGCGGATTCCCTTGTGGCATAGCCGTTGGGATAGAACTCCTTAATGGCGACCCGAGCCTCGATGACCGTATCGAAGCCGATATAGGTGATCCCGAAGCCGCCCTCTCCGAGGATGTCGCCCACGAGATATTTTTCATGCAGCCTGGTCCCGGGCTGCAGCTGATGCTGAAGCTTTCCCTTCACGTGAAAGGCGGCCCCGCAGTGAGGGCATTTCTCTCCCTCTGCGATATCCGCCTCCATCATGCAATGCCAGCAAAGTTTGTCGTAGTTCATAATTTCCTCAGTATCTTGATCTTAATCTTTATCAATCTATCCGGATCAGGATCCCGGTATAGTTATCCTGCTTCGGTTTTCCTTTTTCCGCCACCATGCGGTCCATCTCCTGAGCCGCTTTTGCCGGCGGATTCCCTAGGGCAAGAAGGATCTCCTCATCGCTCAGGGTCCCGAAGATGCCATCGCTCATCAGACAGATCCACTCTCCGTCTGTCAGCGCGTAAGCCTCCTCATTGCCGTCGATCTCAAGCCCGTCCTCCACGCCGAGGTAGCTGGTCAGTGCTTTCCTCTGACGATTATTGTCCGCCTCTTCCTGGGTGATCATGCCGTTTTCCACAAGCTGCGCAAGCTTCCTGGCGAACACATGATCCTCGTTCATCTGCCTCAGGGCGCCGTCCTTCGCGCTATAGAGATGACTGTCTCCGATGGTGACCCACTGCATGCTTCTTCCGAAGATATGGACCGCCACAAGGGTGGAGCCGCCGCTTCCCGCAGCATCTCCCATGGCGTGGATCGTATCCGAATTGGCCCTCTCGGCCATATCCTTCATCCAACCCGGATAAAAGCCCTCCCGGGAAACCTGCGAAAAGAAGCTCAGGCAGGAAGCAATGCCGGCAGCGCTTGCCACCTCACCGTCCTGCATTCCGCCCATTCCGTCGCAGAGGATAAACAGCACCCCCCGCGTCTCCCAGTCCTCTTTCGTACAGGGGCTGACCGCAAAGGCGTCCTCCTGATTGCTCCTTTTCCCAAGACCCTGCAGTCTTGAAGCGGTGATGCCGCAATCCTTCGGCAGATCCAGAAGGAATTGCCATTCCAGGCCGAGATCGAGAGTGATCTCGTCGTCAGAATCCGTATTCAAAAACCTTCCTCCGATCCTATTCGATATCCACCTTAAAGGTCACATTGCCGAGCTTCACATGGTCTCCCGCCCGCAGGACGGTCTTCGCGGAAACCTCCGCGCCGTTCAGATAGGTCTTATTGGTGGAATGCAGATCCTCGATCATGATCACGGCGCCGTCGGAAGTCACCTGGCAGTGCTTTCCGGAAACGGAGGAGTCGTAGTCGATGACAATCTTCTGCCCGCCGGAGGACTTTCTTCCGATCAGGACGCCTCCCTCCAGATCCGCGCGGAACACTTTGGAAGAATCCGCCACATCCGTCAGCACCAGAGTCTTTGCTCCGCCGGGAATGATTGCCACTGTTGCGCCGTCGTCATTCGATGCAGCAGGAGCTGCCGCGGGTGCGGGCTGAGGCGCAGGAGCTGCCGGTCTGGGAGCCGGTGCCGGCTGCGGCGCTGCCATCGGCTGCTGCATAGGAGCCGGTGCGGGCTGAGGAGGCTGGAAGCCCTGAGGCCCCGGCATGGGGGCGGGACCGGGCATAGGTCCGGGCTGAGGCATCCCCTGCGGTCTGGGCATCCCCTGAGGCGGAGCCCCAAAAAGCTGCTGACCCGGCATGGGCTGTCCTGCAGACTTGCCTCCCGTGAGCTTTAACACGATGATCCCAACCACAGACAGGATCAGCACGATGATCGCCGCCAGCCTGATCGTTGTCAATAAGCTAAGAGTGATCCCTCCCATAAGAACCTCCATTCTGAACGGGAATTCTAAAAATTTGCGTAACTATTCAGAGCCATGCACATGAAATATGGCTCATGCTTGCATGAAAGCCATATTTCATGTATATGGCGAGATAACCACATGAGCAAAACACAGACACGTAGTGGCTGTACAGCTGCGAAGCAGCTGGTTTTGTGAATGGGGTTCTGAATAGTTACATTTATGCATAGTTCTACCATAATGCCCAACAGGCACTTTTGATGATTATATGCTCTTTTATCCTTTATTTCAAGGGTTTCGGTGCGTAGAGGACTGATTGGCAGAAACAGTGCCGCTTCCCAGGAGATTGTTCAAAGCCGGCAGTAAACGTGCCTTACCCGATTCCTCTCCGTTGGGGACCACACGGATCAGTCCCAGATGGCCCTCAAAGGCAGGGCCGAAGATATGCTGGGGCAGCACTTCGCTGATCATGCCGTCCCACGAAGCATGCAGATGCCCGCAGAGCACCTGCCTTACAATGGTGTCCTTTTCATAAAGCTTCAGCATGAACTCCCAGGTCTTCCCCTCCGGGATGAACCGGGATTCGGGATCGGAGCTGCCCCAGTAATAGATCTCGTTCCGGACCTTTCTTGAGAGCTCCTCCAGGCTGGGATCCGTCCAGGAGGCATAGGGTACATGGGTGGCCAGGATCACGGGCTTGTCCGCCTTCGCCGCCTCTCCCAGCTGTATGGAAAGCCAGTCATACTGCTTCACCGGCATGTTCTTTGTGGTGGATGCATTGATCCCCAGCACGAGAAACTCGCCGAAATCCAGGCGTTTTTCCTGATCGTCGTCCCCGTCGATCTCCCGGTGCAGCTTCTTCACCCGGCCCGTGGTAAAATCCTCGTCGCCGTACCAGTTGCCGTAATCGTGATCGGCTCTGATGTAGAGCAGCGGAATGGAAGGGTCCATTGCGGCCACGCCCTCTTTCAGCACCTCCATATTCCGGGCGCTGCAGTAGTCCACGATATCGCCGCCGAAGATCACTCCGTCGGGGAATGTGTAGTTGATATAATTGATGATCTCGGGCCAGAGCTCTTCGGAATGCTTTCCGTTCTGATCCACAGGCAGAGTTTTGCGGCGCTGCTTCAGATAACTGATATGCTCTTTCTCCGCTCCCTCGCCAGCCACGGTGTCCGTGATCATGTGAACATCACTGACCCAGACAAAGGTGTATTCCCTGGAGACAGGCAGACTGATCTCCACCTCTTCCACGGTAAAATCATAAGCGGGAGGATCGTATTCCTTTGCGGGAAGCCTGGGCTCCGGCTCTTCCTCGGGTTCTTTCTCAGTTTCCTCTTCTTCATTCCCGGAAACCGTCTCTTCCGCACCGCTCTCTGTGATCTCGGGGGGCTCTTCCGGAGGCAGCACCTCTTCCTGCTCCTCTTCGGGGATCTCCTGTACGATCTCGTGTTCCTTTCCGCCTTCCTTTTCTCCCTGCTCAAGGATCACGAGATAGGCCGCGAACAGACTGATAAAAGTGATGACAGACAGCACGAGGACGCTGTAGCAGATGATCAGGATGATCCGCCTTTTATCCTGCGGGATCTTCCCGTTTTGTCTGCCGGCATCCTCCTGCATTCCCTCCTGTCCGGAGGTGTTCATTTCCTGTTTCTCCTGTCCGGGTCCTTCCATGCTCCCTCAGTCTATTCGTACCGGTAGCTGATCTCTTTAAAGTTTACGATGTTTCCGGCGGCGTCCTCCTGGAACCGGATCCCCGCGGACTTCTTATTTTCTCTGGGCACCGGCGCGTACCAGACGCCGTCCACATTGGAGAAATAGTAGGGGCCTCCTTCGCCGATGAGACTCTTTAAGTTTTCATAGGTGCCTGTTTCCAGATCGGTAAGCCTGTTTACCCTGACCATGGTGGCCTTGGAGGTGTCAAAGGAAATATCCGTGGACACCGAAATGTAATAATGGGCCCCGAGATGGGCGATGTTAACGATCCCGGCGATCTCCTGCGGGACCTGGATGATCTGCAGGGTTTTGAAATTCTCCCGGTCCACCACCCAGATGGCGCCCACATCCGCGCAGGGCAGATAAATGAATTCCCCGTCCACGGTGAAGGAGCGGACATAATGGCCCAGAAGCTCAGGGACCTGCTGCACTCCCACTAACTCCACTTCTTTTGTACCGGGGGTTTTGACGAAATAGTACATCTCGCCGCTCATGGAGCTCCAGTCAAATAAGCAGCCCCGCTCCCAGTCATACTGCACATGATGGGGCCTCACTCCCACATTGGGAATGATCTGCAGTTCCTCGAAGCCCTCCCAGGTCTTTTTGTAGGTGATGATCCGGTTATGCTCCGTGTCCACCGCCATATAGACCTCCCCGTCCCAGGCGATGGCGTGGGGGCCGTCGAAGCCGTTGGCCATAACCTTCCAGTTTTTCACCGGCTGGGAAACGCTTTTGGAGGTGAGGATCTGGTTATGGTAGCAGTCCACTAAAAACCAGTCCTCCCCAAGCTTTGTCAGCTGGGTGGGAACACTGAGGAAATCATAGGGATTGGCCTCCAGGGTAAACTTCCTCGCCTCGCTTTTCATGGGAAGCATGGCCGCAAGGAAAAGCACCATAAGAAGCATGGCGCAGCCTCTTAACATCAGGGTTTGCTTTGTCATGCCCTTCCTCATTAAAACAGCTTTCCTTTCTTTTTCGCACCGCCTTTTTTGTTCTTGTCGGAGTTTTCCGACTGCATCCTGCTGACGGCGTTCAAGCTGTCGCCGGTTAATGCGTCGAACTTCTTCAGAAGCTCCTTTGCCTCGCTGCTCAAACGCTCCGGTGTCTGGATCACCAGCGTCACATAGTGATCCCCTCGCACATTCTTGTCCCTCAAGGTGGGCACGCCCTTGCCTCTTAAACGGACTCTGGCGTCCGTCTGGGTCCCGGGCTTCACCGTATATGCCACCTTCCCGTCCACGGTGTCGATAAGGATTTCTCCCCCCAGGGCCGCCACTGCGTAGCTCACCGGGACTGTGGAGTAGATATCGTAATCCCTTCTCTGGAAGATGG
>CAMNLO010000058.1 GCA_946543095.1 uncultured bacterium | reverse complement strand
GGCCGGGATCAATTCCCGGCCTTCAGTTTCTCCCGGATAAACCGGAGCCGCTCCTCCATGGCCTGCTTCGTGATGCTGCTGTGCTGCACCATTTCGTAGGCGTGGCAGGTGCCCTTCGTCTCGTTTAATACAACGGAGATCCCGGCGTCCCGTAGGCGTTTTGCGTAGCCGATGCCGTCGTCGTGGAGAGCGTCAAATTCCGCGGTCTCGATATAGGCAGGGGGCAGGCCCTCCACAGAGGCTGCTTCCATGGGAGAATAGTAGTCCGGTTCATATTTCTGCTGCGGGGCGCAGATCTCGTAGTAGGAGCGGATGGCATCCGCGTTGCAGATGGGCACATCCGGGAAGGCCTTCATGGAGTCGCTGCTCAGCCTGGAATCCAGGCTTGGATAAAACAACGCCTGGGCGATGGGCATGGGCGTTCCTCTGTCCCTTGTCATCTGGCACAGGGCCGCGGCCATGGTCCCGCCGGCGCTGTCTCCCGCGGCCAGGATCCTGTCCGGATCGATATGGAACCGCTCCGGATTCTTTCGAAGCTGTAAGTACACCTCGTACATTTCCTCCATCTGGATGGGGGGAAGCTTGCCGGGGCAAAGATGATACATGGGCATGATCACCCGGCAGCGCAGGGATTTCGCCACCAGCCTGGCAAAGCGGTAGTGGTAGGGGAGGGCAGGAAAGAGAAAGGCGCCGCCATGCAAAAAGAAGAGGCAGGGAGCCGTCTTATCCTCCGGAAGAGAGTGATCCGCAAACACAAGGGCCCGCACCCGTTTGTCCGGCGAAGAGGGGGAGGGGATGTAAACATGCCGGATGCTGAGATCCTTCCGCGAGGGCTCGCTGTACATCAGCTGGAAATAGAGCAGCTGGATGACCCGGATCTGCTTTATATTCTTCGCCACGGGAACAGACCACAGGACCTTAAAATCCGGATGGATCGCGTAGTGCTCCCTGGGGGAATCTTTTTTGCTGTCAAAGAATCTGACGAAAAAGAATGTAAGCTTCTGCCGTAAACCGGAATCCATTGACACCTCCTAAAATATGTTGATAAATGTATATTTATCGTAAGAAATTTTGTTGCATTTGTAAATAGCAGGGCGAACGCTCGTTATGTTATGATGACAGGGTCAAAAGGTCTAAAGCCGTTCGTGCTTGCACATAGGATCTGCGATCCATTTAACGACTTTGACCTTGAGACCCGGAGCAATCCGTCATCATAGTAGTATCGAAAGAAGTTACAGTTTGCACATGCGGAGGATATTCTATGAGCAATCAAAAGTTAGACACTGTAACCTACGAAAACACGAAAACCATCCGGGAGCTGATCGATCACGCTGCCATGGTCCACGGGGATCATCCCTATCTCAGGTACGAGAACAACGATCTGATCTATGACATCAGCTACAGGCATTTCGCAAGCCTCTGCCGCATCGTCGGCGCCTTTTTCAACCATGCAAGAACTGAATTAAACAGACCGGTCCATGTGGCGCTCTTTGGGTCCTCCAGCCACCACTATCTGCCGGTGCTTTTGGGCGTCATGGGTTCCGGGAACGTGGTGATCCCGCTGGATGTCCAGATGGACGGGGAGCATCTTGCGGACAGCCTGATCCGTTCCGATGTGGACTTTTTATTCTATGACTGGGAAAACGAGCCGCTGATCGCGGAGGTCAGGGAGCAGTGCCCGAATGTGAGGGAGTTTTACTCCCTGCAGTCCGTGAAAAAGGTTCCCTGCTTAAATGATATTTTAAGGGATGAGCGGTTTTCCGGGGAGCAGTGGGCCATGGAAGGAGATCAGGGGGATGCGGATCCGGACACCCTGGCCATGATCCTCTTTACCTCAGGCACCAGCGGCAAAAGCAAGGGGGTCATGCTGACCCAGGGGAATATGACGGACAATGTGTTCTCCCAGGTGGTGCCGGAGCCCCCCGGCGTTATCGTTTACATGAATGTGCTGCCGATCCACCATGTTTTTGCCATCAACTGCGATTTCCTCATCGGCCTCTCTGTCGGGGCCACGGTGTGCTTAAACGGGCCCTTGACACAGCTTGCAAGGCATCTGATGATGTTTGAGCCCAATGTGATCCATATGGTGCCCATGATCGCGAAGGCATTGTACAACAAGATCGCCATGATGGCGGAGCAGGATAAGGAGCTGACGCCCAGGGATCTGATCCGCAGGGTCTACGGCAGAAACTTAAACCGTATCGTCTGCGGCGGCGGCGGCCTTGCCGAGGATCTGGCCATGAAATATGTGGAGGCGGGGATCATGATCGGCCAGGGCTACGGAATGTCGGAGTGCTCGCCTCTGATCTCCAGTCCCGATTATACGAGGCCTGACAAGGTGGCATCCGCCGGAAAGGTGGTGATGCGCTGCCAGGTCCGGACGCAGAACGGGGAGCTGCAGGTAAAGAGCCCCTCCGTGATGAAGGGCTATTACAAGGAGCCGGAGCTGACCAAAGAGGCCTTCACCGAGGACGGGTGGCTGCGCACCGGGGATGCCGGCTATGTGGATGAAGAGGGCTTTATCTATTTAACGGGCCGCATCAAAAACCTGATCGTGTTGAGCAACGGGGAAAACGTGGCGCCGGAGGAGCTGGAGGGGCTGTTTTCCACGGAGCCCATGGTGTCCGAGATCGTGGTCTTCGGGGAAGACGATGTGCTGCAGTGTGAGATCTATCCCGATTTCAAATATGCGGAAAGCATCGGCGTCAGGGATGTTCTGACAGAGCTGGAAAATGTGGTGAAGCGGGTGAATGAAACGCTGCCCAATTACAAGCGGATCCTGCGCACCTCCATGCGCAACGCCCCCTTTGTGAAGACCAGCTCCAGAAAGATCATCCGCAGGGAATTTGAAAAGGAGAGAGCGGCCAGGAAAAACTACATCAATGAAGTGCGGCTTCCGGAAACGGAGAGCCAGAAGGAGATCTATGATGCCTGCGTCCACTGCCTGGGGCATAAGCGCTTCGGCATTGATTCCGACCTGTTTACCTGCGGGCTGGATTCCTTCGCCAGCATCCTGCTTTTGACCACGCTGCAGGATAAATGCGGCTTTACTCTGACCTTAACGGAGCTCATGGAGCGCCCCACGGTGGAGAAGCTTGCCATGTTCCGGGAGGAGAAGGAGAAGGCAGGGCATGTGGATTATTCCGTAAAGGAGGTCTATCCCCTGACACCCCTGCAGATGTATTTCGCCTATGTGATGCGGGGGAACACCACCGCGAACCTGCCGTTTTTCTTCAAGCTGGACGCAAAGGTGGATCTCAAGCGGATGGAGGAGGCCATCCGGAAGCTGTTTACCATCCATCCCATTTTAACGGACGTGATCCAGCCGGGAGAGGACGGGAAGCTGGCGAATTTCAGGGATGATTCCAGGGAAGCACAGATCGAGGTGCTCTCTTTGACCAACGAGGAGTGGGAGGAGAAGAGACGGACCCTTCTGTTCCCCTATATGTACACGAAGGGAGAGAAGCTCTACCATATCGGACTGTACGACACTCCGGGCGGGCAGTATCTGTTCTTTGACGTGGCCCATATCATCGGGGACGGCATGACCATGAACATCCTTTTGGAGGACCTGAACAGCCTGTACATGGGACGTGAGGTGAAGAAGGAGGAGTACACCTTCTACGAGTACATTCTGGATGAATTTGACCGGATGTCAAGGGGGCTTCGGGAGAAGGACATCGCCTTTATCGAAGAGTTGATGAAGGGCTTTTCCGTGAAAAAGAGCATCCTTGCGAAAAAGGACAGCTACGATCTGAATACCGCCCACAACGCGGTGCTGCGGGGCAGGTTCAAGAGCCTGAACTTAAAGACCGTGCAGGGCTACTGCCGGCAGTACGGGGTTTCCGAAAACGCGGTGTTTTTAACGGCCTTCAGCTATCTGGTAAGCCTCTACAGCGGATCGGACGACACGGTCATCACCAGCATCCACAGCGGCAGGACCGACGGGCGGTGGATCCGTCTGGCAGGCTCCCTGTTCGTGACCTACCTGTTCCGCTATCAGCGGGTGCCCCATGAAAAGGTGGAGGAGCTGATCAGACGGAACGCCGACCAGATCTTACATACCATGGAATGCCATATGTCCAGCCAGCATGCGGATGAAATGTTTATCCAGTACCAGGGAGATATTCTGGATATCCCGCAGCTGGGCGGCGAGAACGCGGAGCCCATGCATCTGCAGCTGGATTCCATGCCCTTCCATCTGATGATCTATTCCGGAGAGAATGGCTACAGATACGAGCTTCGCTACTGGGAAAACCGCTACGACAGGGAAATGCTTACGGTGTTCATGGAAGCCATGGAGGATATCCTCTATGCCATGGGATCGGAGGATTCTGTGCGCCGGTTAAAGAACCATATCCGTTCCGGACTGTATCCGAAGCATTTTGAGCTCACGGCAGGGAAGCTGAACGCAGCCCTCGGAATGCCTTTGATCGCAGGACTTTCCGAGGATACGGCGGTGAAGCCCTATGTGCTGGATGAGCAGGGGATGAAGAAGCCCTATGGCGCCTGGGGAAGGCTGTATCTTTTGAATGTGAAGACCAAAGAGGAGCTGGAGAGCATCGAGAGCCTCTATACCCAAGGGACCTTATACGACACCGGCATAGAAGCCAGGATCACTCCAAAGGGGGAGGTGGAAGCCCTCTATCAGGCGGGCAGGACCGTCCAGAGGGAGACTTTGACCGGGCGTTTCTTCCCGAATCTGTTCGAGCTGGAGCGGCTCCTTTCCACCTATCCCGGAGTCACAAAGGCGGAGGCCTCCATCGAATACGGAGAAAACAATCTGTTCTATCTCACCGCCAGGCTCAAGGCTGAAAAGGAGATCGACACGGAAGCGCTGCAGGGCTTTGTGGCAGAGCGGATGGGCAAGCATATGGCGCCCGGGAAGGTCATTGTGGAATAAAAGAATCATGGGGGATCAGCACCGCTGATCCCCCATGACATTATCAATACGCGTGGCTGCAGTTTGCAATTGTCGATCATCGGTGATCGTCCCTTTTCAACGATTATTGGACAAACAGACCGGGGTCAATACATCCCGCAGCAGCGGTTATGGTGACTCAAACGGAAACGCGGATTACTCGAATCATCGCCGTCGCCATCGCCGTCAATTCTTTCCAGATACTCAAGGGATTCTCCGCCGCTGACCGTATCCAGCTCATCCAGATCCAGTTTCCTTATTTCGGTATTTTCAGGGGTCTGAGCTTTACTGTCTGTGTTATTCTTACCGGTCTTTTTGGAATTGTCGATCATTGTTTTTCCTCTTGTCTCGGTGTTTTTCCGTCGGATAATGCGTCCTTTTGCAAGTATATACGAAGGAGGGCGCTAAAATCCACGGGATGTTTTAATTTTAACGTTTTTGAAACATACCGTCAATGCAGCATCCCCCGTCCAATGCCCCCTTGTCATATCCGGTCCGCGCACCTATAATTGAACTGCCCCGATTCCCTGGGAACACGTGTCAGTCGGGGCATTTTGAAAGGAGTCTGCCATGTCCCTCACGAAAAAGAAGCTGCAGTCCGAGATCCTCCCCGCCGTGGAAACACTGATGCGCACCGCGGGAGCCGTCATGCTGGAGGCAGATCACATCAGGGAGGGCGTCACCGCCAAGGAGGGCCGGCAGAATTTTGTGACGGAATATGACAAAAAGGTCCAGGACCTTTTGCAGAAAGGCCTTGCAAAGATCCTGCCAAAGGCGTTGTTTTTAGGAGAAGAAAGCGATGTGGAGACGGATATTTCCAGCGGCCTCTCCTGGATCGTGGACCCCATTGACGGCACCACGAATTTTATCAAGGGCCTGAACATGAGCGCCGTGTCCGTGGCGCTTGCGCTGGATGCGGTCCCTCAGCTGGGTGCGGTCTACAATCCCTTCACGGATGAATTCTTCAGCGCGGTAAAGGGTGCGGGCGCATGGTTAAACGGATCTCCCATCCATGTTTCCGACAATGACCTGACAGACGGCGTGGTGCTGGTGGGCACCGCTCCCTATTACGAAGAGCTGGCCAATGCCTCCTTTGGCATGATGCGCCATTATTTTGAGATGTGCATCGATATCCGCCGCTTCGGCTCAGCGGCTTTAGACCTGTGCTTCGTGGCCTGCGGCAGGGCAGAGCTATATCTGGAGCAGCTTGTTTCTCCCTGGGACTGCGCCGCGGGAGCTTTGATCCTGCAGGAAGCCGGCGGGATCGTTACGGACTTAAAGAAAAAGCCCATCCAGTTTTTACAGCCCACCTCCATCAAGGCAGGCAATCCGAAAGCTCACAAACGCTGAGCAAACATCCAGTCCTTCACGTCCCCGTCTTTTTCAAAGCACACCCAGGAGCAGTGGGGGTTCAGGCCGTATTCCTTCTCCAGGAACCCTTCCGGGTATTCCGTGTAGTGAAAATCCCAGCCCGGCGTGTCCTTCAGCCTTTCATACAGATCTCTCGAACCCAGGTGCATGATCCAGCCGTTTTCCTCCGCATGGTAGCTTGCCCTGACGATCCTGTCGTCTGCAGCGTGAAGCATCCAGACAGGAGTCTTCGCAAGCGCCTCCAGGTCCTTGCCGGAGGTGGCCCCGCAGATGGGGACCGCCGCCGCGTAGGTGTCGGGAAACCGCTTTAACTGCTCAAAGACCCCCACTCCGCCGGCGCTGTAGCCATAGAGATAGACCCGGTCCGGATCCGCGCCCTTCCTGACGCCCAGAAAGAAGCGCAAAAGGCTGTGGAGACAGGCTGCCACTTCCGGGGAAGACCAGTGCATGCCCCGTTTGTACTGTGGGGCGAGGATATAGCAGGGCTCCCGTTTCTGCCAGGCATCTTCCGCAAACACCGTGGCCACATCATGGTAGCCGATCTGGATTTCGTTGTCCTCCCCGACAGTGTCCGCGCCGTGCAAAAATAAAACCACCGGCACCTTTCCCGTAAAAGATGCCGGTTCGAAGAAGCGATAGGGCAGCCGCACCCCGTTCTGCTCATACACAGCCTTCAGAAAACGGGCGCAAAGCGCCGCATGCCCCGGGGAGGGCTCATCCCAGTCCTCGGGGACCATGAAGGAGTATTGACGTTTCGTATTCTTATCCATTGAGCACTTTGATATAGGCCTTCATGTAGGAAGGAAGATCCGGAGGCCTCCTGCCGGAGATGATATTGCCGTCCACCACCGTTTCCTCATCCACCCAGGTGGCGCCGGCGTTCTCCATATCGTCCCGGATGCCGGGAGTGCTGGTGACCTTCCTGCCCTTTAAGATGCCTGCGGAGATCAGCACCCAGCCCGCATGGCAGATCTGGCCGATGGGCTTTTTTGCTTCATCCATTTCCCGCACCAGCTGAAGCACCTTCGGAAATCTCCTGAGCTTGTCCGGGGCCCAGCCTCCGGGCACCAGAATGCCGTCATAGTCTTTCGCTTCCACTTCGTCAAAGGTCAGGTCAGAGGTGCAGGGAACGCCGTATTTCCCGTGGTAGGTCTTTCCCTTTTCCTCCGCCACCAGATCCACGATGCAGCCCTCTTCCCTGAGCCGGTGCACCGGATACCAGAGCTCCAGGTCTTCAAAATCCTCGCTTAAGAGTGAAATGATGCGCTTCGCCATTGTAAGCCCCTTTCCATATGAAACTTTCCGCAACGATCTGGAACCCGGGTCCGGGAATCGCAAAATGCAGACCTTCGTCACAGAGATTTTGGACATTCGCCGGGTTCCGAACAGTGACACATTCTTACGGTTGATTGTACCATGGATCGGGTTTTGTGCAAAGGAGTTCCGGGGCGCTGTCCGAACATCACATTTCGATACATTCACGGGGAAAATTGCATAAAAATTGTGAACAAATTGCAAATATTCTATGTATTTTCCACAACGCCTGTGCTATAATACATTAGTGAAACAAATGTTCTTTCGCTTCAATAATGTTTCATAAAAAGGAGGGTAGACAGGTGAAGAAAAAGTTATTATCAGTCTTACTTGCAGGCGTCATGACGGCCTCCATGCTGGCGGGCTGCGCCGGCGGTGCGGCGGCCCCTGCCGGCGGCGGTGATGCGGGCGCAGCGGCTCCCGCGGCAGATGCAGCGGCTCCTGCTGCGGCGGATGCGCAGGCTCCCACGGAGGATGCGGGCGCAGGGACCAATGCGGCCGGCACTGCCTCCACCAATGCGAACACTGCAGTGGAAGCGGGCGCTGAGTTAACGGGCGTGGACGCCATCATCGCGGAAGCAAAGACCATGAGCATGGAAGAGCTTGCCAAGAAGGCCATCGAAGAGTCCAACGGGGCCACCTTCTACGGCGTGGGCAATTCCAGCCGCGGCAAGTCTGCACTGCCCGTGTTCATCGAGTATCTGCAGAGCATCGATCCGAGCTACACCATGGAGTTTGAGTGGCAGCAGCCCAAGAACAA
>CAMNLO010000057.1 GCA_946543095.1 uncultured bacterium | reverse complement strand
ATCCCACGGACCAGGCCGTCGGTGGAGCCCATGGCGATGCAGCGGACCGTGTCGTCTCCAAGATGCTGCGCCACCTCCACGGTGAGCTTCGTACCATCCTCCAGCGGGATCAGGATTGCTTCGTTGATCTCGGGAAGATGCCCGTTCTCGAATTTGATATCCAGCACCGCGCTGATGATCTGTGTGATGCGTCCCTTGTTTTCAGCCATAACTGATCCTTTCGTTACTCTTCCTCGCTCTTATCCTTGCTGCTTTTTATATCCTTCGATAAGCTGCCTGATCTTTTCCTTTACCTCTGCCACATCCTTGCAACCGTCAGTAATCATCATGATTGAAGCTAAGACTGTCTTATACTGGTAATCTGTCATGACAATTCCTCCTTTCGATGTGTGGCCGCAGGCAATCGCACTATGCGATGGCCTCGGCTCCCGCGATAATCTCCGTCAGCTCCTGAGTGATGCTGCCCTGTCTTGCCCTGTTATACTGCAGCCCCAGCTCGTCGATCATCTCCTCCGCATTGCTTGTTGCATTGTCCATGGCCTGCATTCTGGCCGCGTTCTCACTGGCGTGAGCCTCCATCAGCGCCCCGTAGATCATGCTGGTGATGTATTTCGGGATCAGCATAGGCAGAGCCTCCGACACGGGCGGTTCGAAGTTCATGGGGACTGTCTGCGCATCCGTCTTTTCCCCATCCGGGGCAAACATTTCCAGGGAGGAGCGCTCCCCGTTTCTGTCCAGCTCCGGATTCACCGGAAGGAGCTTGATCAGGGTGGGCACATGGGTCATGGTCCCCTTAAACGCGGTGTAGGCGATCCAGAGCTCTCCGATCCTTCCCTGTTCAAAGGCGGAAAGCACGGTCTTTCCGATGGCCTGGGCATCCGCGTACACAGGGGATTCCATGCAGTCGGAGAAGTCCTCCTTTAAGGAATAGCCCCGCTTTAACAGGGCGTCCTTCCCCTTCTTGCCGGCGGCATAAAGCCCGGCTCCCTTCAGATCCTCCATGGCCTGCACCAGCTTCACCACATTGGAGTTATAGCCGCCCGCAAGCCCTCTGTTGGAGGTCACCAGGATCACGGCCTTTTCCGCGGAATCGTTGCCCTGGATAAAGACGCTCCTGACATTGGCGGACTTTAGGAGCAGGGACTGGACGGTCTCATACATGCAGGTAAAGTAGGTGCGGACCTTTTCCGCGTTCTGCTTTGCCCGCTGAAGCTTGACGGTGCTCACCAGCTTCATGGCCTTCGTGATCTGGCCCGTGCTCTGTATGCTGGCTCTGCGCCGTTTGATATCCCGCATTGACGCCATTACGCAAACCTCTTCACGAATGTCTCCAGAGCCTTCTTTAACTGCTCCTCTGCTTCGGGCTTCAGCTCCTTGTTCTCCGCGATGCTCACGGGCACATCCGGATACTGGGCCCTGATAAACTCAAAGAATTCATCCTCAAACCTGGTGATGTCCGCGGTGGGCACATCCAGCAGGTACTTTTTCGTTACGGCATAGATGATGATGATCTGGTATTCCACCGGCAGCGGCTTGTACTGCCCCTGCTTCAATACCTCACGGATCCGCTCGCCCTGTGCCAGCTTTTCCTTGGTGTCCGGATCCAGCTCGCTGCCGAACTGGGCGAAGGCCGCCAGCTCCCTGTACTGGGCCAGCTCCACACGGATGGGGGCCGCGATCTTCTTCATGGCCTTGATCTGTGCGCTGCCTCCCACACGGGAAACGGAAAGGCCCGCGTTGATGGCGGGGCGGAACCCGGAATTGAACATTTCCGTCTCCAGATAGATCTGGCCGTCGGTGATGGAAATGACATTGGTCGGGATATAAGCGGAAACGTCTCCCGCCTGGGTCTCGATGATGGGCAGAGCCGTCAGGGACCCGCCGCCGTAGGCATCGTCCATACGGACGGCCCTCTCCAGAAGGCGGCTGTGGAGGTAGAACACGTCTCCGGGATAAGCTTCACGGCCCGGGGGTCTCCTCAGCAGCAAAGAAAGGGTACGGTATGCAGTGGCGTGCTTGCTGAGATCGTCGTAGATCACCAGCACATCCTCCCCCTTCTCCATCCATTCCTCGCCGATGGCGCAGCCCGCGTAAGGTGCGATATACTGCAGCGGAGCGGGCTCGGAGGCCGTGGCGGCCACCACGGTGGTATATGCCATGGCGCCGTATTCATTCAGAGTCTTCACGATGGAGGCCACTGTGGAGGCCTTCTGTCCGATGGCCACATAGATGCAGCGGACATTCTGGCCCTTCTGGTTGATGATGGTATCAATGGCGATGGCAGTCTTGCCGGTCTGCCTGTCGCCGATGATCAGCTCTCTCTGTCCCCTTCCGATGGGCACCATGGAGTCGATGGCCTTGATCCCCGTCTGCAGCGGCGTGTCCACAGGCTTTCTCTTGATAACGCCTGCGGCCACTCTCTCGATCCTGCGGTAGGCCTCGGATTTGATGGGGCCCTTGTCATCGATGGGCTGTCCCAAAGCGTTCACTACTCTGCCGCTCATGGCATCCCCCACAGGGACCTCCACCACACGGCCCGTGGTCTTCACGGTGTCGCCCTCACTGATATTTGCGGAGGAGCCAAGGAGCACGGCGCCCACATTGTCCTCCTCCAGGTTCATGACCATGCCGTAGACCTCGCCGGGGAACTCCAGAAGCTCGCCCTGCATTGCCTTGGTCAGACCGTGAACCCTGGCGATGCCGTCCGCCACCTGGATGACGGTCCCCACATCGGCGACCTCCATCTTCGCGGCGTAGCGCTCGATCTGACGCTTGATGACTGAACTGATTTCTTCAGGTCTTAGATTCATTCGTTCATCCTCGTAATCTGGCTTTATTCACGGACTTATTGCTAGGGAAATGCTGAATAATTCAGCATTTCCCTAGCCCCTCCGGGGGATCGCACGGATTCGGAACGGAAATATGTCGCTTCGCGACCCGAATCCGGCGGGGGAAACGCTTTAATCAGCGTTTTCCTAAGCTGTCCTGAGGTAATCCATCCTGGCTTTCCACAGCAGATCCCGTTCCAGGGACATGAGCTTGCTCTTTAAGCTGTCGTCCACCACCCTGTCGCCGATGCTGATCACCATTCCTCCGATGAGCCCCGGGTCCACCGTGTAGCTCATTTCCAGAGTCTGAAAGCCGGTGTCTCTTAAGAGCTTTCCTTCCAGCGTCTCCTTCTGGGCATCCGTCAGGGCCGCGGCGGATCTGACATACACTCTGCCGATCCCCAGCTTTTCCTCCGCCTCCTTAAGAAATTCATCCAGGATGCGGTCCAGGAAGGCTGTCCTGTCCTTTTCCACAAGAAGCTCAAGAAAGCCCAGCATCTCCGGGGAAAGCCTTCCCTCGAAGGTCTCCTTCACCACGTCAAGCTTTTCCGCCCGGGTGATCCTGGGATTGGAAAGCAGGGCCGGAAACTCCGGGTTTTCCGAAAGGACCGTGAGCAGGGATCTTCCCTCCTCCATCAGCTCCTTCAGTTTGTTTTTCTCCTGCGCCAGCTCAAAGAGCGCGCCGGAATAAACGCCCTCTACCGATTTAGCCATGTCTTTTCTCCAATGGAGGCAATGGTCTCATCCAGAAGCGCCTCGGAACGGGCCTTGTCGATATTCGCGGCAAGGAGCTTCTCCGCCATGAGCGTGGCCACTTCAACGATTTCACGCTTCACATCATCCGCGGCCTTCTGCTTCTCCAGCTCTGCTTCCTCCCTGGCCCTGGCAGTGATCCGGGAGGCTTCCTCCCGGGCTTCCGCAATGGTCCTCATTTCCGCCTCGGAAGCGCGCTTTCTGGCGTCCGCCAGGATCTCCTCCGCCTCCTTTTTGATCCCGGACAGTTTCTCCTCATACTCCGCCTTCAGATCGGCGGCGGCCTTTTCGCTGTCCGCGGCGTTTTTCAGCTCCTTCGCAATCTTTTCCCTTCTGGCCTCCATCATCTTTCTGGCAGGCTCAAACAGCAGATAGGAAAGGACCAGGAACAGGAAGAACACCGCGATGATCATCAGGGCGGCATCGTGAAGCAGCTGGATATCCAGGTCAAACAGGCGCTCCAGCGTGTCTCCTTCGGCTGCAAGCAGGATTCCGTTATTCACTAAACTCATTTAAATCCCCCATACCGCATACCATGCGGCAGCCTTTTAACGTGCCAGCGGCTGAACGAACATCAGCAGCATTGCCACCAGCAGACCGTAAAGACCCGTGGTCTCTGCCACGGCCTGGCCCAGAAGCATGGTGGCGGTGATATCGCTTCTCGCACCGGGATTGCGTCCCACAGCGGCAGCGGCATGTCCTGCGGCGATACCCTGCCCGACACCGGGTCCGATACCTGCGATCAGCGCAAGACCCGCACCAATGGCGGAGCAGCCCTTGATAAAGTTCACGTCAAAGTTCATGGTATTTCCTCCTTGTTATGTTAACTAATTATGTCAACCGATTGTCAGACGATCCCTATTCCCCCGTATTGCAGGCATCCGCAATATAAGTCATGGTCAGCATACAGAACACGTATGTCTGAATGGCTCCGGAGAACAGATCGAAGTACACGTGCAGGGCCGCGGGCCAGATAATGGCCACCTTTGTCAGAAGCCCGTAGACCAAAGCTTCCATGACCACGCCGGAAAGCACGTTGGCGAAAAGACGCAGCGACAGGGAAATGGGCACTGCCAGATCGCCGATTATATTGATGGGAATCCAGAAGGGCCAGGGCTCCATCAGGCCCTTGATGACCCCGGATACATGCTGGTAACGGAATTTATTGAAGTGGATCAGTGTAAAGGTGATCAGGCCCAGAGGGAGGGTCACGCCGTAGTCCGCCGTGGGAGGCCTCAGCCCGAACAGGCCCGAGATATTCGACAAGAAGATGAACATGAAAATGGTGCAGATATAATTGCGGAACTGGGGGGACCTGTCGCCCATGGCGGAGGCCACCATGCCGTCCAGCTTTTCCACCATCAGCTCCACCAGGTTCTGGAAGCCCCCGGGGACCTCCGTCCCGTTCAGCAGGGCGGCTCTAGCCGCGAAGGCGAAGACCACCAAAGTCAGCATCACGATGAGAATGCAGACATGGGAGGTGGTGATCCACACCGTCTGCCCGAACAGCTGATAGGAAAAGACACCGTGTATGAAAAAATCGATCTCGGAGTCGGAAGAAAGTAAGATGCCCAAAGGAATCCTCCTGCTTATGATCTGTCAGCGAGCCTGACAACCAGCCTGTGTACCAGGGGCTGCAGATAGGCCCCGGGTTTCAGCGCAAAAATCCCGAGAAACACCGCGATCACATTGGGCCTGCCGCAGAGTCCCGCGAAGGCGATGATGGCCGCAAAGCAGAGATACCGGACAGTGTTGTGGATCGCAAGCTTCTTCACCGCTCCCCCTTCACCGAGACATAAGGCAATGTTCAGGGTGTACCAGAGATGATACGCTCCAAGGGACGCGGCAATGCCCCCCAAAAGAAGGCCCAGCGCAAAATCGGGTTTATCAAAGGCCACAATACTCTTTGGAAAAACGAAACAGACGAGAAGCATCACGAAGATCGTGATCCAGATGCCGGAGACCAGCTCCCACACATAGCTTGGGATCATGGAAAACCGCTTTGGGGCTGAAGATGTCTCTTTCATCGTTTCCCGTTCAGGGTCCTGGCAAGACGCCAGACACCGGTGAATCCGGCAAGGGCTCCGATGAAAAATCCGATGATGCAGAAAAAGCCCGTACCCAGTCTGCTGTCCAGGAAGATCCCCCCGAAGGTGCACAGAAAAATGGGGACCAGCATCGTGATGCCGAACTGGGTCACAAAGGAAAGCGCCCTGAAGATCTCCCTGCTGTTTTTCATAACAGGACAATTATATCGGATTCAGTCAGGAATGTCCACCTTTCTTCGACAGCTTTTCGTTGTACATCAGCTTATCCGCCGCATCCACGTAGTCGTTCAGGGAATAATCGCTGTCCGGATCCGTCAGCACGGCGCCGGTGCTGATCTTCGGAGCATCCGGCATATTGCGCTTCGCCGCTTCCCTAGGAATCCGCCTGCGGATGTTCTCCACCAGAGCCGCCGCTTCCTCCTCATTCTTTGCGGGAAACAGAATCAGGAATTCGTCTCCGCCATAGCGGATGCAGACCGCGCCTTCCGGAGCACAGGCCAGAATGGAGGCGGAAACGGAGCAGACCGCGTCGTCGCCGCAGGCATGGCCGAAGGTGTCGTTAAAATACTTCATCCCGTCCATATCCACAAACAGCACCGAAAGCCGCTCACCCTTTTCCTTGGCCCGGCGGAAGAGCTTCAGCGCCTGGCGGTGGTAGCCCAGGCGGTTTAAGAGGCCCGTCATGGTGTCCTGCATGGAAACGCCCGAGAGCATGCTGTTTATGTATTCCAGCTTTTTCCCGGCAAAAAAGCTGCGCATGGCCATGGTGAGGGTGTTGATAAAGCGGGCGATATTGCGGGTTTTCATGATCTTCACACAGTCCCTGATGGCCACGTAGCCCACCGTGTACGCCATGAAATGCAGGGGGGCAAAGAGAATGTCCTGGCCGGGAGTTTCCAAGTCGAAGGCGGGAAACAGCCCCTTCACCCGTTTTTTCGGGAAGCTGCAGCCCCTTCCTTCCTCCCAGGCATACACCAGCTCCATGCGCTTCGGGTAGCCTTCCTGCCTTAAGGAACCGTTGCCGAAGCGGGCTCTCGCCACATCCTGCTCCATATCGATCTGCTTTGCGTAATCATACAGGGCGGGATCCAGAACGATATAAAGCCCCGTGCAGCCCATATGGCGGATCAGGGGGCCTAAAACCCCGCACATCTCCTCCACAGAGGTGCAGCCCGGAAGCTTGTACTGCACGGCACAGAGCAGATTATCGAAATTCTCGGCATAATCCTCCCTGCGCAGCGCCTCCGCCACCCTCTCCTCCAGAGTCTTTTCCCTGGGCTTGGGATGGCCTGTGGATTCCCGGAGGATGATCTCCGTGGGACAGTAGGTGATCCTCTCCTGGGGCTCTCCCCTCCAGATCCGCTCCATGACCTGCATGCAGTAGCCCCCGAGATCGAAGCGGAACTGGTTCACCGTGGTGATGGAAGGAAAATGGTAGGCGGCGATATCCAGATTGTCAAAGCCGGAGATCAGGACGTCCTCCGGCACCTTGATCCCCTGTTGCTCAGCGGTGTCGCAGGCCCCCACGGCTATGGGGTCATTGGCGCAGACGATGGCCTGGGGAAGCTTCCCCCCTGTCCTGTCAAAGAGTGCGCGGAAGCCGTTTGCGCCGCTGATCCAGGCATAGCTTTCCGCATAGAAGCGCCAGTCCTCACAGGGAAGGCCCATGGCTGCGCAGTATTCCTTCAGGGCAGCGGTCCGGATCACGTTTTCGTAGTTGTCCGGAGGTCCCATGAGAAACCAGAAATCGGAAAGCCCCATATCCTCATGGAGCATCCGGATCATGGAGGTCATGGCAGCGTGATTGTCGATGCCCACGTAGTAGAAATCCGCCACCTCCCTGGCAATGGCCACCACAGGCTTTCCGGAAGCGGCGGCGGCTTTCGTCACATACTCCGCCCCCTTCACCCCGTAATGATTGGCGTCCCTGCCATAGGTTATATTGATGTCCAGGAAAATGCCGTCAAAATCCGAAAAGTCCGGAAGATGATAAATATTGTATTCTCCGCAGTTGTGGTCCGGATCATAGTCCGAAAAGCCGCCGCTGCGGAACACGTAAAGATTGATATCCTCCCGGGACTTCCGGATGGCCTCCCGGAAACCCGCGATACGCTCATAGGTAAAGCTGCGCTTCCCGTCATCCAGGATATATGCGATCTTTTTCATCCTGATCCTCATTCCGGAGCGAATGTCGGACTTTCTCCGCCTTGCAGCGGGGCCGTCCGGATATCCGCTCCGGATCTGCCATTAGGCGGTCTGTGTCGCTCCGGCACAGACCGCAGGGTAAAGAACAGTACTTCAGTATGTTATGATTTTTTTCTGCGGAAAATATCCGCCCCGTATTTTTTCTTCCGGTACAGATACAGGGCGTAGGCCCCCAGAACCACCGTCAGGATCGTCAGGTTCTCCTTTGTGAACATATGCTCCCCGGCGGAAACGATGAGCTGGGAAAACAGAAGAGGCTCCCTTCCGCCGGCAGGGGGCAGCTCGATGCGGAACCGCACCAGCACCGTGGGGAAATCCTCCTTGTAGCGCTTGGCGGTCTCCCCCGGGGAAAGAGGGATCCAGTCGGAATAGCGTCCCTCGGACCTCTTCCAGACGGAAACGGCCACAGCGGGGCCGTAGTCTTTTTCTGTGTTCTCACACTGCCAGGAGAGGGTCAGCTTTGTGAACTCCGGCATTTCGATTGGTTTTGTTATGTAAACCGCTGCGGCGGCGCTGTCCTGCTGATGGATGCCCTGCTCCGAGGCCGCTGCATTTGTGCTCTCAGAAGGATCCAGAAGCTCTGTCAGGGCCTCCGGCTTTAAGTCATAGACCCGGGAGAGCTCTGTGAAGGCGGGGGTGGGGGGCGCTGCCACACCGGCATCTGCGGGGGTTTGAAGGGTCTGCCCTGCGGGGGCTGCGGGGGCCTGGGGGGTCTGCCCTGCG
>CAMNLO010000056.1 GCA_946543095.1 uncultured bacterium | reverse complement strand
AGAGACGGTGGGCTCTTGCCAGCTGGTAGTACTGATAGGACAGCTTGTCTAGCTCGATGGCGTTGCTCTCGGTGAGCTCCTTGATCTCCCGCAGAAGCAGCGCTTTGTCCCGCAGGGCCTTCTCTCTGATCACGCCCTCACGGTAGCCGGTGTGGAGGATCGTCAGAGGAAGCTCCGCCCTTGTGATCCTTCCGCGAACGCCCTCCTTTACCGCAAGCTGCTCGTGGATCCGTCCCTCGTATCGGAAGTAATCCCTGTGATAGAGCCTGGTGATCCATTCGTTGCGCAGGCCCTTCGGGGTCTCATTGATCCTGTGGACTCTGCCCAGGGGAGGCAGGAGGGGCTCCGGCCCGTTTACATAGCCGCATTCCGCCAGAAGCTTTCCGATGGCCTTCAGATCCGCCTCTTCCAGAAATTCGTCCGCGTCTAGAGCCAGGATCCAGTTTGTGTTTGCAAGGGAAGCCGCATAGTTCCTGGCGGCGGAAAAATCCTCCGTCCAGTCAAAATGCCCGGGGGACACGCCGTATTCCTTCAGGATATCAGGGCTTTTGTCGGTGGAGCCTGTGTCCACCACAAGAAGCCGCGGGAGAAGCCCCTGCTTTTGCAAGGCCTTCAGAAACCGTGGCAGCTGTTTTGCTTCATTTTTGATGATACAGCAGATGGAAAGATCAGTCAGCATTTTCCAATTCCCTCATCATGGATCGGATCCGATGTCTGTAGGTATGTTCGCTTTCCAGTTTCTTTTTCCCGTTTTCCGCAATCCGCATCCGTTCCTCCTCATGGGCAAGATAATATGAGATCAGCCCGGGCAGCTCCTTTATATCCGTATAGACCACCAGGTCCTCCCCCGGGGTAAAGCAATCCGTAAGGTCCGCCTGGTAATTTGTGATCAAAAATCCGCCGGCGCCCAGGATATCAAAGCAGCGCAGGGGAATGCCGGTGTGGATGCTGCGGAGGGAAATGTTCAGGTTGATCTTTGACCGGGCAAAGATTCCGGGCATTTCAGTCAGGTAATCCACGCAGCCTCTGTTTTCGATGCCGGGATGCCGGTAAGAGGCATCCGGGGTATACAGGGCAAGGGGAGCGGAAAGAGCGGTATTCTCCGCAATGTATTCCAGGGTGCGTTTTCGTTCTATGGAGGTTAGCTTCCTGTTAATCACATATTCACTGAAGAGATAGGAAAGACTCTCCACTCCGTCGGGATTGGGCTGCATGGGAAGATCCCTCGCCATTTCCTCCATGACCCATTCCGGCAGCACCTCTGAAATGATATTGGCGCCGAAGAGATGCAGCTGCGCCTCCATCAGCCCTTCCAGATAGCCTTTTGCCCTTTCGGAAAGAGAGGAAAGCCGGTCATAGAAATTATGCTCCTCCGTGTACATGGATCCCACAAAGCTGACCTCAGGGGCTTCCTGTCCTGTATCCCGGAATTCTCCGGCTGCTTTCCCAAGCCGCTTTGGATCCGCCGCCAGGGGCAGATACCTTACGGTGGGGATCCGGTTCCTGCGAAACACCTCGTATTCCGCCCGGTCAAACAGGAACACATGATTGCAGGGGTTGATCAGGGTGGAGGAATACAGCAGCACGTAAGGGGAATCATAGACCCAGGAACAATAGGGCAGTCCCGCCTGCCGGCAAAATCCGGACAGCACCGGAAAGTAGTTAAAGGAAAACAGAAAGTCCGGCTTTTCGGCCTCCGTAAGCGCCTGCAGCTTCGCGGAAAGCTCATCGTTTCGATGGGGCTTTGTTTTGTCAAAGGGAAAGGAGACTAAAGTCCGGCCCTCATCCGCAAAGGCCTGCCGGATATCCGTCCCTCCGAAGCAGTCCCAGTCCGCGTATAATATTTTCCGCTCACGTTTCTTCATGTCAAACTACCATGCGGGGTGCCCGGCTCAGATCCCCACCTTATCCCCTGACCCGGAACAGCAGGCCGAAGGTCCCGGGTCCGCAGTTGGTGGAGATGGCGGGGGAGGCCTGCTGGAAGATGATCTCCCTGCCATGCACATGCTCCTCCACCAGCTCCCGGATCTCTTCAAGCTCCCGGGCATTCAGACCGGCATAGGTGATAAAGAGCATATCGTCCATCTCCCCTGCACCATTCAGGACGGAGCGTACATATTGCTTCCAGACGTTTTTTCTGGACCCTATATACAGCCCTCCCACTTTCAGACGGCTTTTTTTCAGCACCAGCAGCGGATGGATCATCAGGGAGCTGCAGATGCGGTTTATGCTGCCCGAAAGCCTGCCGGAGCGGGCAAGATAATCCGTATTATCCACCACGAAGCTGGTGTGGATGGAGGGCCTGATCCGCTCCAGCTCTGAGATGATATCCCCGGCGCTTTTTCCGTCGGCGGCGAGGCGGTTCGCGTAAAGCACCATCAGCCCCAGGCCGCTGGAGAGATGTCCGCTGTCGATGACGCTGACATTGTCAAAGGTCTGGGCCGCCTCGGAGGCAGTGGCATACCCCCGGCTGACCCTGCTGGCCATGGTAAGATGGATGACATGATGGGCCTTTAAGAGCTGCTCCGCGAAGAACCGTTCGTAGGCATTCCTGTCGGGAGACTCGGAGCGGACCTTCTTCGACGGATCCTCCATATAGGAGAGCAGCACTCTGGACTCGGTTTCCACAGTGTCCAGGAAGATGCCCTCGTCTGTGCAGACCTGATAGGGCAGAACGGGAATGCCCCTGCGCCTGGTGAGTGCCTCCGGCAGATCGCAGACGGAGTCGGTGGTAATGATCACGGGGATCCTTTTCCGATCGGAGGAAACAGGGGTCAGGCTTTCTCCCATCATCTCCGCCCCCCGTTTTGTGACATGGATCAGCTCCCTGGGGAGGAGCCTCAAAAGCTCCCGCTCCAGGGTCTCCCCGGTGACGGGCTTTAACAGATAGCCGGAAAAGCCCTGATTGGCGTAGAAGCTCTGGTTTTCCGACCCGGCGTTGGCGGTGAGGACTGTTACGGGAGTGTCGTTATTCCGGCCGCCGGTCTGGTTTCTGATGGCATGGAAGCACTCCACCCCGTCCATTTCCGGCATCAGGTGATCCATCAGGATCAGGTCGTAGCGGTTGGTGAGGGCTTTGGTCAGGGCTTCGGCGCCGCTTAATGCGGTGTCCACCTGGACCTTTGTTTCCCGCAGCAGCTTCCCGGCCACCATCAGGTTCGCGTCATTGTCGTCCACCACAAGGATCCTTGCGTCCGGAGCCTCAAAGCTCTGGAGATAATGCTCCTGCAGGTTCATGGAGTGCCTGGTCTCCAGATTCAGCTCCCCGATGGCGTTTTCATCCGCCACCTCCTGGGGCAGCTCCACCACGAAGGTGCTCCCCTTGGTGTACACGCTGTTTACTGTAATGACGCCTCCCATGAGGTCCACGAACTGCTTCACGATGGAGAGCCCCAGGCCTGTTCCCTCGATGAAACGGTTCTGTTCCGTATCCACCCGCTTGAAGGCGGAGAAGAGATAGGGGATGCTTTCCTTCCGGATGCCCATTCCCGTGTCCGAAACAGTGTAGGTTACCAGGACCTTCCCGGGCCCCTCCTTCTTGCAGCTGATGGAGAGGGTCACAGACCCCTCCTTTGTGTATTTGATGGCATTGGTGATGAGATTGATCAGGATCTGCTTGATCCGGACCTCGTCCCCGTAGAGGCTGACAGGCAGGGCGGGATCCACCTCGATATGGAAGCCAAGGCCCTTGTCCTTTGCCCTGATCCAGAGCATTCCCACGATCTCCGACAGCATTTCCCCCGGATCATAGGCGGCCCTGACGATCTCCATCTGGCCGGATTCGATCTTGGACATATCCAGGATATCGTTGATGATCTGCAGCAGCATTTTGCTGGAGGCCTGGATGTTTTTCGCGTCCTCCTTTACCTCCTCGGAAACAGCCTCCCTCAGGATCATTTCGTTTAAGCCGATGATGGTGTTGATGGGGGTGCGGATCTCATGGCTCATGCTGGAGAAGAAGCGGCTCTGGGCTCTGTTCAATTCCTCGATCTCCTTTTTCTGCAGTCTGGAGATCTCGTTTTCCAGCATGAAGATCTTCTGCTGGAACAGCATCATGATATAGATGACCATTCCCACAAGGACCACGGCCACCAGGGAATCCGAAAAGAACAGCCGGAAGGAGTGGGGGATGACTGTGATCAGCCGGTAATATTCGGCCAGATATTCCAGGATAATGGTCAGGGTCAGCAGTGAGATCATGATGATCCGCGCTGCCCCGTCCAGGATCATGCCGATGTAAAGGAAGCCGAAGGCAAACCATACCACTACGCCGCCATAGGTGCCGCCCCCGAAGAAAAAGCAGCCGGGCAGGATCAGGAAAACAAGGGCCACAGACTGGATCAGCGCGCAGATTTTCACCGCATGGTGTCTGATGGCAATGATCATGCAGCCCGTTCCGATGAATAACGCCAGAGACAGGATGATGATCTCCCTGTAGTCCTCCCCCTCCAGGATGCCCGTAAGGATCGTCAGCAGCACTCCGAAAAGCGCAAGGGAGGTCACGAGTAAAAACAGGCGCTCTCTGATGTCCCTTTCCGGATCTGTGATATATCTCATGGCTTTTCTGATCATGAATCCTTCTCCTTTTCCAGCGTTTCGATCAAAGAGCCGGTTTTTTCCAACGCGCCCTCCAGCTCGAAATCGGAAGCCATGGAGAGGATCTCGGAAAGCGCTCCGGACAATGCCTTCCCCCGGAAGGTTTTTTGGGAAAGGCTGTTCAGAAGCTCCTCCGCACGGCCCTCCTCAAAGGTCTGAAGACAGGCTGCCACTTCCCTCAGGGCTTCCAGCAGCTCCTCCCGGGAGATCTCACAGACCTCCGCGCTGCCCTCACCTCCGTTCCGGGAGGGCGAAAGGAGCGCGGAGGCGCTGTCTGTCAGGCTTCGGAAGGCTTCCAGGAAGGGCTCATGCTCCGTCCGGATAAATCCGGTCCTGCCCTCCTTTGCGGCTTCCTCCAAAAGGCGTGCCTTATCGGAAAGCTCCAGGGCGCCGATCATCCTGGAATTGCTCTTCAGGGCATGGATCAGGATCTGATAGCCCTTCCAGTCCTCCTTCGCATAGCAGGAGGAAAGGGCCTTTGCCTTTCCCTCGCCGTCGGAAGCATATTTGGACACCAGGGTGCGGTAGAACTGACGGTCGTTCCGGCAGTAGGTGAGTCCCGTATGGATGTCGATGCCGCACCGGAAGAGCAGATCCAGGGGATCGGCCTGGGCGCTCTCCTGGTTCGATAAGGAGATATCCACCCCGGCGTCATATTCGTAGGTGATGGCGGATTCCGGCAGCAGATGCTTTAAGGTGCGCTCCAGCTCCGCCAGCTCGATGGGCTTGGAGACAAAGCCGTCAAAGCCCTCTGAGAGGAACATATCCCTGGCGGAACTGACAGCATTGGCCGTCAGGGCAATGATGATCATGTCCTTTCCCTTGTCGCCCTTCATGGCCCTGAGATGGTGCATGCATTCCACACCGTCCATCTCCGGCATCATATGATCCATGAACACCAGGTCGAAGGTCTCCTGCTTACACAGCTCCAGAGCCCTTCCTCCGCTTTCCGCGGTGGTGACCTCCATGCCGTAGTCCCTGAAGATCCCCTCCGCCACCATCAGGTTCATGGGCTCGTCGTCCACCACCAGGGCCCTTACCCCGGGGCAGTGGAGCTGAGCCTTTTCCTGCAGGAAAAAGCCCTTTCCGGTACCGGAATTCAGGAGGCCGGTCAGAGGCAGTCCGTAGAAGGGCTTCAGCAAAAGCCTGGCCCGGCTTCCGGGACGAAGCTCAAAGACTTCATCCGTCAGGATGATGAGCGCAAGCTGGTCCGTCAGGGCCTCCAGGTATTCCCTGTCCTCCTCATATTCCGACCTGCCGACGAAGAGATGGGTCAGGGAATAGGTCTTTTGCAGGTTCAAAAGCTCCTTTTTGCTGCTGACCAGATGGATCGGGGTCTCCAGGCTGTTTACGATATGGGTCAGCATCTCGTTATAATACTCCCGGACCCGGGACACCTCGAACCGGTCCAGCCTGGCGTATATGGCCAGACACAGCCGCTCCTTGTTTTCAATGGACATACAAGGCTCGCTGTTGGAGATCTCCTGGGGGATGCTGACCCGGATCCGGGTGCCGCTTCCCGGTGCGCTTTCAATGGACAAAAAGCCTCCCATGGCTCTGACGAAGCCGTAGACAATGGAAAGCCCCAGGCCAAGCCCGCCGGCCTGCCTGTTTCTGCCGGAGTTTGACTGGTAGAACTGCTGATAGATCTTTTCAATCTCCTCCTGTTCCATGCCCCGCCCGGTGTCCCGGACTTCCAGGAACAGGTTTGCGCCGTAGCTTTTCCGGAAGACGCCGATGCTGATATAAACGCAGCCGTTCCGGGTAAATTTTACGGCATTGGAAACAAGGTGGAACAGGATCTTTTTGATCTTGGAGCTGTCTCCCACCAGCACGGAGGGAACAGAGGCGTCCAGATCCACAATGAGTTCCAGCCCCCGGTGCCTTGTCCCCCAGTCCGTGAGAAAATCATTGACCAGAGAGGTGATCATGTAATTCTCACGGTTCACCACAAGGGAGCCCATATCGATCTCCGTGAAATCCAGAATGTCGTTTATCTGCTCCGAAACCCTGTGGCCGGCCTCCTGTACGGCCTGCAGATCCTTCTGCAGGGCCTCATTATGCTCCCTTTTCAAAAGAATGCCGCTTAAGCCCAGCACCGCGTTGATGGGTGTGCGGATCTCGTGGGAGACATTGGTCAGGAAGTTTTCGGTCCGGTGGTTTACCTCTGTCAGCTCCAGAATGCGGGCGTCATTATCGCGATAGACCTCCAGCCACCTTTCAATGATGAATTTCGCCACACCTCCCGCCGCCAGGACCACAAAAAAATGCAGGAAGGTACGGGAGACGGTCAGCGCATCCCACACCGCGCCCTGCATGCCAAGCCGGATCAGGTCGTAGATCATGGTGACGTAATAGGTAAACATGACCAGATGTATGAGTCCGGGGGTCATGGTCATGGAAAAGATCAGGATCAAAAGCAGCGCAACCCCCACCAGATCATAGGTGCTGGTCTCATGGACGCCGTAGAAGAAGAATATGGACATCATCAGCACGGCATAGATCCAGAGCCTTAAATCCGGGCTGAACCTGCCGGTGATATGGAGAGACCAGACCGCCGCGATGCTGGCAAGGACCAGCAGGACAGACCAGGTCTCCCAGCCCATTAAGAGCACCTCCCCCATGAGGATGACGGCGAACATCGTATAAGTGATGAGCAGCACCAGGTGTGTGCCCTCCAGGATCCTGACTCTCACCGAACTGGTTTCCCTGTCCTTCACACTCACTCCTCCCGCATCCTGTATTCCGGATCCTCATCCATCATGGAAAGCATGATATCCGCAAATACAGGGTCAAACTGCGTGCCCTTCCCGGTCTCGATCTCCTGCCGCACCTTATCCTGGCTCAGGATATCCCGGTAGCTCCTGCGGCTGGTCATGGCGTCATAGGCATCTGCCACGGCGATGATCCGCGCTTCCTCCGGGATGTCCGTCCCGGATAAGCCGTCGGGATAGCCGACTCCGTCATAGCGCTCATGATGCCAGCGGGCTCCCGTGGCAAGCTTGGGCATCTCCGTGATGGTCTTTAGGATCCTGGCCCCCATGACGGGGTGGTTTTTGATCACGTCGAACTCATCCTCGGAGAGTCTTGCGGGCTTATTGATCACCGCGTCCGGAACCCCGATCTTGCCCACATCGTGGAGAAGCCCCATCATATAGATATCCTCCAGGGCTTTCTCGCTGTAGCCGAAGCGTCTTGCGATCTCTTTGGAATATTCGGCCACTCTCGTGGAATGGCCGTTGGTGTAGGTGTCCTTGGCGTCAATGGCGCCCGCCAGGGTCCTGACCACCTGCATGGAGAGGCGCTGGTTCTTTAACTGCTCCTGCACCACCTCTCTGGTCTTTTTATCCACCTCCTCGGAAAGGTTCCGCTGCAGGCGGATCAGATCGATGGTATTCCGGACCCTCAGCTGCAGCACCTCCGGCACAAAGGGCTTTTTCACGAAATCCATTGCCCCTGCCAGAAGCCCCCTGGCCTCTGTGTCCGTGTCCTCATCCGCGGTCAGAAAGATCACGGGAACATGCGCCCCCGCGTCCAGAGCCCGCAGCTTTCGAATGGTCTCAAAGCCGTCCATTCCCGGCATATGGATATCCAGAAGGATCAGATCGGGAGCATTGTTTTTTAAGAATTCCAGAAGCATTTCCCCTGATTTCAGCGCGGATATGCGCATTCCCAGCTCCGACAGGATATGCCCCGCGATCTTGAGATTTGCCGTGTCGTCGTCCACTACAGTGATCCAGTCAGCCATAAATACTCCTTGGTGATCGGTAAGGAAAAATACTGCAGCTGATCAGAACCCCGGTCCGGGAAACGCTCAAAAGAAACGTTTCCCGGACTGCAGGGCTTCGCCCAATAGATTTTCGAAACAAGCCGGTTTCGAATGCATGCATTCAGCCCGGCTCATTTCAAAAATCTGCCGGGTTCTGAGTAGTTAAGGAAACGCTGATTAAAGCGTTTCCCCCGCCGGATTCGGGTCGCGAAG
>CAMNLO010000055.1 GCA_946543095.1 uncultured bacterium | reverse complement strand
CCGTGAGCGTGTCCCTGATGGGGGATGTGAGCGGGGTGTCACCGAACCAGACCGCCACGGTGGTATTCGGGCAGGCTTCTGACGGCACCGAAGCGGAGGTGGCAGAATGAAGCTTCCCCATTTCTCCCGCTCCGCAAGGCCCCTGCTTCTTGCAGCCCTGACGGCCCTGCTCCTTTTGGCGGCCGCCTCATACCAGCTGCTTCGTCCTAAGGAGGAGGACACGGTGACCGTTTACATTGAAGACGAGGTACACCGGGGAGATATCGAGGTGGGAGTCACGGAATCCGGCAGCCTCACCTATGGCGTCACCACGATCCTCTACGACCTGGATCTGTCCACAGAGGAGGATGAGGAGGATGACGACGATGAGGATGAGGACGAGGAGGTCCCTTATCTGAAGGTGGGGGAGAAATTTGTTTCCGTGGGTCAGCGGATCCATGCGGGAGACCGGCTTTACTCCTTTACGGAGGAGTCCATCGCCCGGGCAAAGAGAAAGCTCACGGCGGCCATCCGGGATGCGGAAACGGCCCTTCGGGAAGCGGAAAACGAATACGCCCTGGGAGAGCTCACCGCCGCCCAGAAGCGGGATATGAGCAAGGCAAAGGCAGAGGCCGCGGAGCTGATCTACACATCCTCCGTGTCCTCCCTGCAGAATCAGGTGAACATCCTTCAGGCAAAGATCGACGCAAAGCAGGCGGATATCAAAAAGGTGAATGATGATTTCGAGGACGCAAGCGACGATATGGGGGAGAAGGCCGGGACCTACAGCGAATGGGTCTATCAGCTGGAGGACGAGGATCTGACGGACAATGTGAAGGGCCAGCTCTCCTACCTGGATGCGAAGAATTCCTATGAGGCGGCACAGGATAAGATCGAGAGCATGAAGGAGCAGATCGCGGATGATAACGAGGACATCGCGGATTACCGGAAGGAGATGGCGGAGGCCCTGGAGCTTCTGGAGTTCAATATGCTGAAGCTTTCCCAGGAGCGGGAGAGTGCCGCAACAGAGGGTGAGCTGTCGGATGCGGTGTACTCCTCGGATATGGAGAAATACGCAAAGTCCGTGGAGGATGCCAAAAGCGAGCTGAAGGAGCTTCAGGAAAAGCTGGCGGCCCTTTTGGAGTTTGTGGGGGACGGAGTCCTCATGGCAAAGGAGGAGGGCATCGTCACGCAGGCCCCCCTGGAGGAGGGGGATTATCTGGAAACGGAGGGCACCACAGTCCTCTCCTACGCCACCCCGGGGGAGATGACCGTCTCCGTGGATGTGTCGGAGGAGGACATCATCGCTTTGGGCATCGGGGATCCGGTGAGCGTGTATTTCAAGGCTTATCCCGATGAGGAATACAAGGGGCATATCAGCTCCATGGAGACCACCCGCTCCGAAAGCTACGCCGCCACCGTAAGCTATCCCGTTACTGTTTCCATTGAAGGGGACACTGCAAAGCTTTACGGAGGCATGAGCGCGGACCTGACCTTTGTGACGGAATCCGCGCAGGATGTGGCCTATATCTCCAGAAGCGCGGTGGTAAGCGAAAACGAAAAGAGCTTTGTCTATGTGGAGGGGGAAACGGGGGAGAAGGAGCTGAAGGAGATCAAAACCGGCCTGAGCAACGGGATCTATGTGGTGGTGGAGGAGGGCCTTGCCCCGGGGGATGTGATCTATATCGCGAGCATCGTGACGAAGGAAGCGGCAGAGGCGGACACAGAGGAGAAAGACGCGAAGAAACATGGAGAGGGAGCAGACACCGGAACTGGAACAGGAGCTTCGGACACTGACGGAGCAGACAGCGGCGCGGGAAGAAGCGGCGCAGGCGGGGCAGCCGGCAGTACAGGAAGAAGCAGCACAGGAAGAAGCAGTGCAGGAAGCAGCAGTGGAGGCAGCGGCGCAGGAAGCAGCAATGCAGCCGGAACTGACAACACAGACAGCGCTGACACTGCCGCAGCAGGAAATGAGCGGCCTGGCCCTGGAGGTGCTGACGGAGGAGGGCGAAGCGGAGGAGGCTCTGGCAAAGAGCGACCTGATGCGGGAGCTTCTGCAGGAGAGCGACCCGCTGGAGGACTCCCGCAGGAATAACCGAAGGCTTCTGCCTCTCATCCTGCTTCTCATCCTGCTCGCGGCAGGAGGCCTGGGCTATGGCTGCTACCTAAGCTTTGCCACCCCCGAAGAGGAGCCGGTGTATCTGGAAACAGAGGTGTGCTTCGGCAATCTGTCCGTGGGGATCACAGAGGAGGGGACAGTGGAGATCGGCTCCGAGGAGCAGAGCTTTACCCTGGACATCAGCTCCATGGAAAAGAAGTCCTCTTCCTCCTCTTCGTCTTCTTCCGCCGCTTCTCCCGGCGGCTTTGGGGGAGGCATGGGAGGAATGCCCGGCTCCTCCGGCGGCTCTTCCTACACCTCCTCCAAAGAGAGCATTGAGGTGCAGGAGGTGTTAGTCTCCGTGGGGCAGAGTGTGAAGGTCGGGGATCCCATCCTCCGGTTTTCCGGGGAGGATGTGGCGAGGATCCTGGAGCAGCTGCAAAAGGATGTGACGGACACAAAGACGGAGCTGGATGCCCTGTTAAGCACCCAGGAAAGCGACCGGCTTGCCATCCGCCAGACCTACGAGCTGTCCGTGTCCGAAGGGAAATACGCGGAGGTGACCTACAGGCGCACCATGGAGGAGCTGCAGGAGGCTCTGAGTGCGGCGGAGGAGGAGCTTTCGGATTTCCTGAAGGAATATGAAGAGGATATGGAAAGCCTTTCGGAATACGAGGAGGAGCTGGAATCGGCAAAGCAGAATATGGAGTCGGTTCACACCCAGTTAAAGGAATTCAAAGACTATATTTTCCGGGATCGGGGCAGCGGCGATAGCGACGCCTATGACCCGTGGAGCGAATCGGAAAACGCAAACCGCATCATGTTCTTAAGCGAGCTGGAGCTTACGGCCTTCGACAATGTCTACACCCTGACAGATAAAGTGGACACCGCCAGGGACAATCTGGAAAACACGGACGATAAGCTCTCGGAATATCAGACCTCCATCGCCAAAGCAAAGCGGGAGCTGGAAACAGGCCTGTTAAAGGCAAAGTACGAATATGACCTGGCCCTGAAGGAAGCGGAAAACGCGGAGGAGATCCGGGAGGTCAGCGACGGATATCTGGATGTGGAGATCTCCTCGGAGCAGGATGCCTATGACAAGGCCCTGCAGAAGCTGACGGATTTTCAGACCATGGTGCAAAACAATGAGCTCCTGTCCGAATATGGCGGTGTGGTCAGCGTCATCAATGTGGGGGCAGGGGATGACATCACCAAGGGGGATGCCCTTATGACCGTCCACGACGAGGAGGATGTGCAGATCACCGTGACCCTCTCGGAAACGGACATGGAAGAGGTGCAGGCCGGGGATGAGGTGGCGGTGAGCTTAAATGCCTGGCCCGAAAAGAGCTTTGCCGCAAAGGTCACAAAGATCGGAGACGCAGAATACGATTCCTCCGACAACACGGAATATTACGACATCACTGTGACCCTCACCGGGGACACGGAAGGCATCTACACCGGCATGAGCGGCTCTGTGACCTTTATCACCAGGCAGCAGAAGGAGGTCCTCTATGTGCCAAACCGCGCCATCATCCGGGAAAACGGCCGCTCCTATGTAAAGCTTTATGATGAGGAGGGGCAGATTACCCGCAGGGAGGTCCGGACCGGCTTTTCCGACGGCACAAACGTGGAGATCCTCTCGGGTTTTGAGGAGGGAGAGACGGTGCTCATAGAGGGGAAACTGTAACCATGCTTCTTACTGAATTACTCCGCCTGGTATGGCTGAATCTTTCACAGAATAAATTTAAGGTCTTCATGACCTCCATCGGCATCATTGTGGGGACCGCCACCATCATGATGGTCATCGCCATCGGCACCGGAGGGCGGGAAGAGGTGGCAGAGCAGTTTAAGAACCTGAACGCAGGCTCCATCGACATCTCCTATGAATACTCCGGCAGCTCCAGAGGCGCGGGCGGCTTCGGCGGCTCAGGGGGCGGCCCCGGCAGCTCCGGGAGGACCTCGGGGAGAAGCGGTTCCGGAGGAGGTTTCGCCCCGCCTTCCGGAGGGAGCGGTTCCTTCGGCGGCGGCTTCCCGGGCATGGGGAGTCAGAACCGGATGAATCAGGAGAGGATCACCCTTTCTAAGGATAACGCGGAGGAGCTGTCTCTCATGGTGCCGGGGATCAAGTCCGCCACCATTTCCTATTCCACCTCCGCCTCCGTGGAGGGAGGGGATCTGGAGGAGTCAAAGAACCTCACCATCGGCGGAGTTCTGGAAAACTATATGGAGCTCAGCAACCTGACCATGGCCATCGGCAGCTTCTTTACGGAGGAGCATGACAGGCAGAAGGAAAAGGTCTGCGTTCTGGGACAGGAGGCGGCAAAGACCATTTTCGGCAGCGCCTATGAAGCCTATAACGGCATTGTTTACATTGATTCCAGACCCTATGCGGTGCTGGGCGTCTTCGAGGAAATGGGGTCCGTGGCCTCCGGCATCAGCCCCGACGGCTCCATCTTTATCCCCTACGAGACCGGGGTGAAATACTTAACCGGAACAGGCGTAAGCCCCACCATCACCGTGGTGGCCTCCGACGTGGACGAGGTGGACAGGATCAAGGAGGACATTAAGACCGTCCTCGCGGATTCCTATCCCAACGCGGAATTCACCATCACAGACGCCGGCTCCAAAATGGAGGCCGCCAACGCCTCCAACAGGACCCTGACCATGCTGCTTGTGGCCATGGCTGTCATCGTGTTCATCGTGGGAGGCATCGGCATCATGAATGTGCTGTTCGTGTCCGTGAAGGAGCGGACCAACGAGATCGGGATCCTAAAGGCCATCGGCTGCTCCCGCCGGGACATCCTGCTGGAGTTTTTGCTGGAGGCCTCCTGCACCAGCCTGGTAGGGGGGCTCTTCGGGGTATTGCTGGCCCTTGGGATCACCCCTTTGGTGGAGAGCTTCGGCATGCGGGTGAGCCTTTCTGTCAGGGACGGGCTGATCTCCATGGCCTTCGGCATCATCACGGGAACAGTGTTCGGGTTCTATCCCGCCTACAAGGCCTCAAGGCTGATCCCGGTGGTGGCCCTGAATCAGGAATGAGGAATAACAGATAAGATGGAAACCTGGCAGGAGATCCACAGAAAAAAGCACAGGGCGAAAAGCCGCAGGCGTCTTCTGATCCTTCTTCTTGTGCTGATCCTTTTTGTATTGGCGGGAGGCTTTGCCTTCCGGCAGTACCGGGACAGGAAGGCGGCAGAGGAAAGCTTTGACCCCAAAGAGCCCGCAGAGGGAGAGCAGGCCTTTTACGCAAGGCTTTTAAGCATCTACGGCAACGAGGTCACCTATGAACGGGAGGACACCGGGGAAGAGGTGAGGACCTGCATCCCCGTGGGGACTTGCGTCACCACCCAGCTGGGGGCCTCCGCCACCTTTTCCAGACTGGCGGTGGGAGACCGGCTTCTCATCATTGCGAAGGAGGACACCGGGGAGATGGACCGGATCTTTATGGCGGAGGAGGAGCAAAGCGAAAAGATGCCTGCAGGGGAGAGGGACGCTTCTTCGGGAGAAGCTGGCGGCGGCTCCTCAGGCGGGGGCAGGCCCACCGGAGAAGGCCCCGGAAGGGAAGGCTCCTCATGAAGGCGCAGTTTGCCCCGTCATGATCAGGAGGGAAGAAATCGGCATGAGCGCGCATGTGATCGAAATGAAGGGCATCTGCAAGGGCTACCTTCTGGGGGAGGAGCGGGTGCCTATTTTGAAAAACGTGGACTTTACCGTGGACCGGGGGGAATTTGTGGCGATCCTGGGGCCCTCCGGCTCCGGGAAGACCACTCTCATGAACATCATCGGCTGCATGGATGAATGGGAGTACGGGGAATATTTTCTGAACGGCCGCCCCATCCATGCAATGGAGGAGGAAGAGCTGAATGAGGTCCGGAACAAAGAGATCGGGTTTATCTTCCAGAACTACCAGCTGATCCCCACCTACACGGTGCTCCAGAATATCATCCTGCCCCTTCTGACCAGAGGCATGACAAGCACAGAGGCGAAGGAGCGCAGCATGGAGATCATCCGGATGCTGGGCATCGACCACCGCCTGAAGCATAAGCCAAATGAGCTATCCGGCGGGCAAAAGCAGAGGGTCTCCATTGCCAGGGCCTTAGTGTGCAGGCCTGCGCTCCTTCTTGCGGATGAGCCCACCGGGGCCCTGGATTCCCGCAGCGGGAAGGATGTGCTGGCGCTCTTTGGGCAGTTAAACAAAATGGGGAATACCATCGTGATGATCACCCACGACCTGAACGTGGCAAAAAGCGCCACCAGGATCGTCAGGATCTCGGACGGGGAGCTGAGCGAGGAAACCATTTAAGCTTCCAGGGCTTCCTTCAAAAGCGCTTCGATCTCGTCGTATTCGAAATGGCTGAGATGATGGCGGATCCTGTTGATCCTGCCCTGATGCGCTTCGGGGATGTGATAGTGGTGGAGCTTCTCCAGGATCTCCTCCACCTCGTCGTAGTAGAAATCCTCCGCCAGATGGCTGATCTTTTCATACAGCTTTCGCATCTCTTCTTCGTTAAGGGTTCCCAGGGCTTCGTCATCTTTCTCTTCCCTGGGAGCAAAGGAGGAGAGCTTTTCCAGAAGCTTCCTGCATTCGTCAAACAGCCTGTCCAGATTGTTGTCCAGAAATTCCCGGTTGCCTTCCTTTGCCGCGTCCTCCGCCTGCTGGGCGAAGTCCCCTGCCTCATAGGCGCCGATGGTCCTGAGCTCGCTTTTGATGGTGTGGATCTTCACCGCCAGCTCCGGAAGGTCGCCCTTCTTTCTGCCAAGCTCCGCCTCATTCAGGCATTCCGTCAGATTCTCCTCAAAGAGCCCCAGGATCTCCAGATACAGCTCCGCCGAGCCGCAGCGCTTCACGGCGGCATCCACATCCAGCTCCTTCAGCTCGTACACTGCCCCGGGGATCGGGCCGGCATGGGCAGGCTTTGGGGCGCTCTTTTCTTCGGAAACCACCACCTTTTCCGCCGGCAGGTAATGCAGCAGCAGATCCTCCAGCTTCGAAGAATCAATGGGCTTGGAGAGATAATCGTCAAAGCCTGCCCGCAGGTATTTTTCCCTGGAGCCGGAAATGGCGTTGGCGGTGAGGCAGATCACGGGAGTGTTCCGGTTTTTGTTTTCGGGAAGCTCCTGCAGCTCCTGCAAGGTCTCGATGCCGTCCTTCTCCGGCATCATGTGGTCCAGGAAGATGATGTCATAGACCTTGCTGCAGGCGGCCTTGATGGCCTTGTTTCCGCTGTCGCAGGCATCGATCCGGACCTGGGTCTTCTTTAACAGGCTCTGGAACACCTTCAGGTTCATGTGGGTATCATCCACCACCAGGACCTCTGCCGTCGGCGCGACGAATTTTTCCCTGTACTTCGGCTTTTCCTTAAGGACTCTCTTATAGGAGTTTTCATAGTCTCCGATCTCTGTTCTGTCCACCACCTCCTGTTTTAAGGCAAAGGAAAAGACGGAGCCCTCCCCGTAGGTGCTCTCTACCTCGAGCCTTGAGCCCATCATGTCCAGAAGGCTCCGGGTGATGGTGAGACCCAGCCCCGTGCCCTCGATGTTCCGGTTTCGCTTCTCCTCGATCCGGACGAATTCTTTACAGAGTTTTTCCAGGTCCTCCGGCTTGATGCCGATGCCCGTGTCCGCCACGGAGACCTTTAAAAGGATGCTTTCGGGGGCATCGGGGAGTTCCTCAAAGCCCACGGAAAAGGTGACGCTGCCTTTTTCCGTGTACTTGACTGCATTGGTCAGGATATTGGTGATGACCTGCTTGACCCTTATCTCGTCCCCCTTCAGACGCTCCGGAAGCTTCGCATCCACCTTTAAGATCACCTGAAGCCCCTTGGCATCCGCCCTGGTGTGGGCCATGGTGGCCAGATCATTCAGCATGGAGGAAAGGGAATAATCCACCGGGATGATCTCCAGCTTGCCCGCTTCGATCTTGGAGAAATCCAGGATATCGTTGATGATGCCC
The DNA here is from genome assembly GCA_946543095.1 of uncultured bacterium. Taxonomy (GTDB): domain Bacteria; phylum Bacillota; class Clostridia; order Lachnospirales; family Lachnospiraceae; genus CAMNLO01. The sequence continues at coordinate 568 of CAMNLO010000055.1, read as the reverse complement.
AAAAGGGTGTGGCCTGCGGTGTTGATGCCGGCGGCGTAGCCTAAGGTGTCCGGCTCCGCGCTTTCCCTGAGGATCATTTCGTTTAAGCCCAGGATGGCGTTGATGGGAGTGCGGATCTCATGGGACATATTGGAGAGAAAGGCGGATTTCGCTTCGCTGGCAGCCATGGCCTTTTCCGAAAGATCGATGAGCTGCTTCTCCCGGATGCTCTTTATGGTGAGATTGGCAAAGGTCCTGGTGACCACGGTGATCGTGACCAGAAGGACCGCCAGCACGATGACGAAGATCTGGTTCAGCCTGTCGTAGCTGGAGGTGGCGTTGATGACGGAGATGGAGTGCCAGCCGTTGGTGAGGGGGAGGGTGTAGACCATGTAGTGCTGGCCGTCATACACAAGATCCACGCTGCGGGCATTGGTGCTTAGCAGCTTCTGCGCAATGGCAGCCCCGAAGGTCCCGGTTTCTTCAACGTAGTTATGTCCGATCTCCTCCTCGATGGTGTGGGCCACGGCGATGCCCCTGTCATCGATCACGATCTGAAAGGAGTCGTCTGCACCGGTGACCTGCTCCT
>CAMNLO010000054.1 GCA_946543095.1 uncultured bacterium | reverse complement strand
GAAAAGGAACAGAAGCACCAAATGAGTAAAGGAACCATCGCGGGGCGGATCCTGGAGGCTCATAACACCTCCGGGGATCCCTCCCATTTAAAGATCAGATTTGACAAGCTGACCTCCCACGACATCACCTACGTAGGGATCATCCAGACCGCCAGGGCATCGGGGCTGAAGGAATTCCCCATCCCCTATGTCCTGACCAACTGCCATAATTCCCTCTGCGCCGTAGGGGGCACCATCAACGAGGACGATCACGTTTTCGGTCTTTCCGCGGCGAAAAAGTACGGCGGCATCTATGTTCCGCCCCATCAGGCGGTGATCCACCAGTACGCCAGGGAAATGCTGGCGGAAGCCGGGGCCATGATCCTGGGCTCTGATTCCCACACCCGCTACGGTGCCCTGGGCTGCATGGCCATCGGCGAGGGAGGACCGGAGTTAGTCAAGCAGCTGCTTGGCCAGACCTATGACATCGCTTCTCCGGAGATCATTGCCGTAAAGCTCACCGGGAAGCCGAAGAAAGGGGTGGGCCCCCAGGATGTGGCGCTGAAGCTCATCGGCGACGTTTTCGAAAAGGGCATCGTCAAGAACAAGGTGCTGGAATTCATCGGGGAAGGCGTGGGGAATCTGAGCGTGGACTTCCGCATCGGCATCGACGTGATGACCACGGAGACCACCTGTCTCTCCTCTGTGTGGGAAACGGACGAAAAGGTCCGGGAATTCTACCGGCTCCACGGCAGGGAAGACTGCTATAAAGAGCTAAAGCCGGATGCGGACGCGGAATATGACGGAGTCATCGAGATCGCGCTGGATCAGCTCTCTCCAATGATCGCCATGCCCTTCCACCCCAGCAACGTGTACACCATCAAAGAGGTGCAGGAGAACGCGGCGGACATCCTGGCGGAGGTGGAGAAGAAGGCAAAGATCAGCCTCGGGGAGAATGTGAGCTTTGATCTGAAGTCCAAGCTGAAGGACGGAAAGCTTTTCGTGGACCAGGGGATCATTGCCGGCTGCGCGGGAGGCGGCTTCGAGAACATCTGCGCCGCGGCGGATATCCTGAAGGGAGCTTCCATCGGTGATAATGCCTTTACCTTAAGCGTTTACCCGGCTTCCACCCCCATCTACATGGAGCTTTTGAAGAACGGCGCCGCGGCAGCGATCCTGGAGAGCGGAGCCATTTTGAAGACCGCTTTCTGCGGACCCTGCTTCGGGGCAGGGGACACTCCCGCCAACAACGCATTTTCCATCCGTCATTCCACAAGGAATTTCCCCAACAGGGAAGGCTCCAAGCCGGGAGCGGGGCAGATCGCCAGCGTGGCCTTAATGGACGCCCGTTCCATCGCCGCCACTGCGGCAAACGGCGGGATCCTGACCTCCGCCGAGGAATTCGAAGGAAGCTTTCACGAGTACAAATACTTCTTCGACAGCAGGATCTACGAAAACAGAGTCTACAACGGCTGGGGAAGGCCGGATCCGGAGGCAGAGCTGGTGCTTGGCCCCAATATAAAGGACTGGCCCGAGCAGCCGCCGCTGCCGGAAAATCTGCTGTTAAAGGTGGTGTCCTATATCACGGATCCGGTTACCACCACGGATGAGCTGATCCCCTCCGGAGAGACCAGCTCCTACCGCTCCAATCCTCTGGGGCTTGCGGAGTTTACCTTATCCCGCAAGGATCCGGAGTATGTGCAGCGGGCCAAGGCGGTGCGGGATGAGGCTGCGCCGGAATGGGCTCTGCTTGCAAGCCGCGACATCATTCGGGATGCCGGCATCCAAAAAGAAGAGGATGCGGAAGGAAGCGCCGATCCGGAGGAAATGCAGAGGAAGGGCCGGAGGTGGTTCAATATCATGTCCACCATCTTTGCCAGAAAGCCCGGGGACGGCTCCGCAAGAGAGCAGGCTGCCAGCTGTCAGAGAGTTCTGGGGGCCGGGGCCAATATCGCAATGGAATACGCCACCAAGCGCTACCGTTCCAATCTGATCAACTGGGGCATGCTGCCCCTGGTGCTGAAGGATATCCATGACACCGCGGACATCCCCTTCAAAAACCTGGACTATATCCTGCTGCCGGGAGTAAGAACCATTGTGGAAGAGGGCGGCAGTAAGGTGCAGGGCATGATCCTCAGGGAAGGAGCAAAGCCCGAACCCGTAAGCTTTGTACTGGGGGACCTGACGGAGGAGGAACGTAAGATCCTGCTTGCCGGATGCCTGATCAACTATAACCGCGTTTAAGCCGCATATATCCCGCCGGCTGATGAAGGCGGAACATATGTATTACATTACTGAGTCATAAAAAATGTATCAAATCCCCCTTGACAAAGGGGGATTTTTTATTGTATCCTAACCAACGTCTTAAGCAATTCTAAGTAATCTCACAGGCGCTTTCCGCCGGGATTCCGATGAAACAAAAAGCACTTTAGTACTTTGAAATTCTGAAACCATTTGTTGCACAGACTGTTCCGAGTCTCTTCTAAAGGTGTTCCCATGTACACTGATCTGATCCTCTTATGCGCTGCCGCACTGGCCGTAGTCTTTGATCTGAAGACTTCAAAAATCCCGAATATCATTCCTTTTTTCACGTTTGCCGCGCTCTGCCTGAATGAGCTGCTGCAGGCCGGTATGGTTTCCATGTTCTTTCTGTTTGCCAGAGCACTGCTGATCTGTGCCCTGCTGTTTCCCTTCTTTGCGGTTTCTTCTCTGGGTGCGGGCGACATCAAGCTGATGGCTGCACTGTCTGCCGGGCTGTCCTCCCGCGGAGCTTTGCTCTTCCTCTTCATATCCTTTCTCTGGGGGGCAGCCCTGGGGGTTCTCCTGATCGCGAGGGAGGGCTCAGACATCAGACAAGCGGTGCATCTGGCGCCGGCCATTCTTCTGGGAATATCCACCACCCTGCTGCTTGGAGCCGGATAAATAAGAGCGGCAGGATACAATTTGAGAAAAATGCAGGGATGGCAGATCCGAAGCTCTGCTTCGCCTCGCCGGACCCACATGGAGGAGTAATATGACAACCTGGTTCATCTACGACAAAAACCTGAACTACGCCGAACGGCTGACGGATTTCTTTGCGGAAAAGGAACCGCTGCAGATCGCCATGGAAGCCTATTCCGATGAGGATGCCTTGAAAAGAGGGCTGGAAAAAAACGGGGAGGGCGCTGTCCTGATCGTAACGGAGGAAAGCTTCCGGGAATGGATGGGTGCCTCGGCAGAAAAGCTCGCGCTCCTCACAGAGGATGGGGAAACCACTCCCCCCGGTGCCCTTTTAGTCAACCGTTATCAGAGCGCAGAGGGGATCTGGAACGAGCTGACGAGAAAGCTGGCGGAGGGAGGAGAAAAGGTCCGCCTGAAGAAGACCGTAAACGAGAAAGCATCTCTGGTCTCCTTCTTCAATCCCCAGCACCGGGTCCTGCAGACCACTTTTGCCATGTATTATGCCGGGGCGCTTTCTGAGAAGCAGCCTTCGTTGTTTCTCCATTTTGACGGTTTCGGGAATCTCTCCGGTGTGTTTCATGCATCGGCGAAAAAGAGTCTGATGGACATTCTGTATCTCTGGGAATGCAGCGGCGAAGGCGCCCTGTCCGAGCTGGAGAACGAGGTCTGGAGGCGGGAGGGGCTGCATCTTCTGCTGTCGGCAGGAGCTCCCTGGGATATTCACTCCGTAAAGGAGGAAACCTGGATTTCCTTTTTGGCTTCCCTTCAGGATATGGGGAGATACGCCTCCATCATCCTGGATCTGAACGAGCACGTAGAGGGACTGCTTTCCATCCTGCAGATGTCCGCGCAGTACATTGAAGTACACAGGCCGGAGGATTACGAGGATATGCTGGACAGATCGAAGCTTGCGGAATACGAGAGGGCTCTGGAGCGCCAGGGCCTGGAAGAGGTGCTGGACAGCAGGAAGGTTCTGAGGCTGCCGCTTCTGACCTACGCTCCGGAGCTCCCGGGGGATCTGGGAAGCGGGGTGCTGCATGAGATCGCCTGCGACTTAAGATCTCAAACGATTTAAGAGCTTATAAGATTTTAGATCGCATAGGACGAAAACCGCATGGAACAAAATCCGCATATGATTTAAGAACAGAGTAAACATCGAAAAGTAAGAAACATGTGAAAACAGAGGGAAATCAGAAATGGATCTAAGCGGGGAAAGAAAACGACTGAAGGCAGAACTAATGGAAAAGCTGGATTTTTCCAGGGATGTGGCGGATGAGGAGGTGCTGGAGCTCATCGATTCCCTGCTCTTAAAGGAGGAGCTGCTCCTGAGTGAAAGGAAACGGCTGAGAACGGAGCTCTTTCATGCCATCCGGAAGCTGGATATCCTGCAGGAGCTGGTGGATGACCCCACGATAACGGAGATCATGATCAATGGCAAGGATCACATTTTCGTGGAGAAGGAGGGGCGGCTCATGCGTCTGCAAAAGCAGTTTGAGTCGGAGGAGAAGCTGCAGGATGTGGTGCAGCAGATCGTGTCCTCCTGCAACCGTGTTGTCAACGAGTCCTCTCCCATTGTGGACGCAAGGCTTGCCAACGGTTCCCGGGTCAATGTGGTGTTAAACCCCATTGCCCTGAACGGCCCCATCATCACCATCCGCCGTTTTCCGGAGCATCCCATGACCATAGAGCAGCTTCTCTCCTGGGGCTCCATCAGCGAGGAGATCGCGGAATTCTTAAGGAAGCTGGTACAGGCGAGGTTCAATATATTTGTCTCCGGGGGAACGGGCTCCGGAAAGACCACCTTTTTAAACGTGCTCTCCAACTTCATTCCCAAGGAGGAAAGGATCATCACCATTGAGGATTCCGCGGAGCTGCAGCTTACCGGAGTGGACAATCTGGTGCGTCTGGAGACCAGGAACGCCAATGTGGAGGGCTGTAAGGAGATCAGCATCAGGGATCTGATCAGATCTTCCCTCCGTATGAGACCCGACCGGGTCATTGTGGGCGAAGTCAGAGGGGCGGAGGCACTGGATATGCTGCAGGCGATGAATACGGGACATGACGGCTCCATGAGCACCGGCCACGCCAATTCAGCCAGGGATATGCTTTCAAGGCTTGAAACCATGGTACTCATGGGAATGGATCTGCCGCTTTCCGCCATACGGGGGCAGATCGCTTCGGGGATTGACATTCTGGTGCACCTGGGGCGGCTCAGAGATAAGTCCAGAAAGCTTTTGGAGGTCACGGAGGTATTGGGGTATGAAAACGGAGAGATCAGGCTTTCGAAGCTGTTTGCCTTTGAAGAAACAGGTGAGGAAAACGGAAAGGTCAAAGGTGCCTTTGTCCGCAGGGAAGCTCTCACCAATATTCACAAGCTTCAGGTGGCCGGAGTTTCTTAAAGGGCGGCCATTACTGGAGGCAGCGGTTATGATGTGCGTGTTCGCGTACTTTTTCTACCGGTCTCCACTGGGACTGATCCCGGCACTGCCGGCAGGGTTCTTTTATGCGAAGAGCCGGTACGGGGAGCTCCTGGAAAAAAAGGACCGGGAGGCCGCCGCGCAGTTTATGGAGCTGATCCGCATGGTCTCCGCGAACTTAAACGCCGGGTATTCCATAGAAAACGCCTTTACGGCGTCCTATCCGGACATGGTCATGCTGTTCGGGAAAAACGCACCCATCACAAAGGAGCTGCCGGCCATGAAGCGGGGACTGGAGAATAATGTGAGCTTTGAAGAGCTTCTGCGGAATATGGCGTCCCATTACAGGATCGAAGATATCCGGGAATTTGCCGAGATCTTTTCCATCGCCAGAAAAAGCGGCGGAAAGCTGAACGAGATCATCTCCTCTTCCGTGGAGGTCCTGGCGGAAAAGATGGAGGCGGATGCGGAGATACAGGTTATGCTGGCATCCAAAAAGTATGAGCAGAAGATCATGGGAGTGATCCCCTTCGTGATCCTGTTTTATGTGGATTTTTCCTCCAGAGGGTATTTTGATGTGCTCTACGGCAATCTCTTCGGCATCGCCGTAATGAGCGGGTGCATGGCGGTGTATATGGCAAGTATCTGGTGGTCGGGGAAGATCTCTTCGGTAAAGGTTTGAAACCGGTGACATGGATCCGGAAGTGAGGGAAGGCATGGGTATGTTAATGATCTCATCAATACTGTTTCTGCTGCTGTGGCTCCCGGCGATTCTCATCAAAGCGCCTAAGGGCATGGGCCTTGTGGATCGGGCTGTGGGAGGCTGGGAGGAAGTCCTTTCACGGCTGCAGGGAAAGCTCCCGAAGCCCAGGGCGCCTGCCGGGCTTCAGGCAAAGCGGAGTCGGTTCCGGAAGGAAAAAGCCCTGAGGGCGCTGTATCCCTTAAGTCATGCGGACAGGAAACGGCAGGAGTTTGACCGGGAAAAACACAGATACATCTTTTATGTACTGCTTCTTGCCTGCAGCTTCGCCTTCTTCGCAGCCCTGGACGCACAGCTGGATGAAGAACCGGCAGGGAACGCGCTCTTAAGAAGCCCTCCCGGCGGGACAGAGCGGAGCCTTGTACTGGAGGCGGACAGCAGCGAAGGGAAGGACTTCGGGGAGATCGGCGTTAAGGTGGAACCAAGAATGTACACGGAGACAGAGCTTTCGGCGCTGTATGAGACGATGCTTCCTGCGCTGGAGAAAGCCGCTTTAAACGGCAATCCGGACGCGGATCACGTCACAAAGCCGCTGTACCTTATGGAGACGCTTCAGGGCTTCCCCTTCCGGATCAAATGGCAGTCCGGGGATTATGAGCTGATGGATGATTCCGGCAGATTCATGCGGAATGACTTTCCGGCGGAAGGCAGTATCGTCATGCTGAAGGCCCTTATCTCCTGCCAGAGCTTTGAGCGGGAATACAGCTTTCCCGTGATCTTAAGGACAGAGCAGCTGACGGAAGCGGAGCAGGAATACCGGGACTTTCTGGAGGCAGTGAAGGCGTCTTTGGCGGAGGATCCCTCCGGTGAAAAGGCTTTTCTGCCGGAGCGGTTCCGGGGATACACCCTGAGCTGGAGCAAGCCCGCCGGAAACACAGGCTTCATGATCCTGGGCATGGGGATCCTTATCGCCATCCTGATGGGGGCGGCCAGGGAGAATCATCTGGAGGAGCTGGTGAAGGAGCGGGACAGAAAGCTGCTCTTAGCCTATCCGGATTTCGTAAACCGGCTGAGCCTCTATATGGGTGCCGGCATGAGCATCTCCTCGTGCCTGATCCGGATTGCCGCAGAGCACGGGAATGCAGCCGGCGGGGGCGGGACAAGCTATCTCCATCAGGAACTGAAATACACGGTCAACGAGCTGGCGGGGGGGGTGTCGGAGCGGGATGCCATTGAGGGCTTCGGAAAACGATGCGGGCTTCCCGGCTACATTAAGCTCACCACGCTTCTTGTCCAGAATCTCAGAAAGGGCGGAAGCCAGCTTCTGCCGAGACTGAAGGAGGAGGCGGAGGATGCCTTTGCCATGCGGAAAAACCTGGCCAGGGAGGCCGGGGAGCAGGCCGGGACAAAGCTGATTTTTCCCATGCTCCTGATGATGGCGGTGGTCATGGTGGTCATCATAGTGCCCGCGTTTACGGGATTTGAGGGGTGAGCAGCAGCGGGCAAAGGTGAAATATCGAAAATGTATAGTGAGAAAAGCCCGGGATTACGGGAATCCCGCAAAGGAATATGCGGCCGGCTCCGGCGGGGCAGACAGGAAGTGTGCGGCTGCAGCGAGATTTGCATCAGGAAGGATGTCGTGAAAAAAGAAAGGAGTGAAGATATGTTTACGAAACTGAAAAGCAGGCTTTGGCAATTTGTCACGGAAGAGGACGGTATGGGGACCGTGGAGGTGATCCTCATCATCGTGGTGCTGGTGGGGCTGGTGCTGATCTTTAAGGACAGGCTCACCACCATCGTGAACACTCTGTTTCAGAAGATCACCTCTCAGACAAATCAGGTGTAGGGCGTGGTCCGGTGTTTGGCCGCCCGGAGGAGGGAAGCCCTCTTTGGATGCATCCGCCGCCCGGAGGAGAAGCAGCCCGGAGCGCTGCAAGAGAGCGTATTGGGAGAGGTGGTCCGGAGTCCGTCCGGAGCGCTGCCAAAAAGCATATCGGGAGAGGTGGTCCGGAGACTGCCCGGAGCGCTGCCAAAAAGCATATTGGGGAAAGTGCCCCGGAGCCCGCTCCGGCGCACCTCCCCCGGGGGGTATCTGACCCTGGCGCTCACGCTGATCCTGTCGGTGAGTCTCCCCCTGATCATGATGATGTTCCAGGGGGCCGGAAGCAATGCCGCCAGGATGGACACGGCCTACGCCTTTGACTCCTCCATGGACGCGATCCTCTCGGAATACAACAGGGAGCTTTTAAAGCAGTATGACGTGTTCTTCGTGGATATGGGCTATGGGGAGGACAGGACTGGCCCCGCCGCCCTGGAGGCCAGGATCAAATACTATATGGACGGAAACTTTTCCTCAAAGGGGAACGGGATCCCATCCCTTTCGCGATGCTTTTACCGGATGAACACCGATGGTGTGAAGGTCAACGGATATTCCGTCCTGACAGACGAAAAGGGCCTGGTGTTCCGGCGGCAGGCAGAGGATTTCATCGCAGACCTGGACGGAATCGACCTCCTTCCAATCGGCAGCTTCGGCAGCAATTCGGAGGAGCTCACCCGGGGCCGTTACCTGACGGATGAGATCTCCAGGCGAAGAGACGAAAACCAGCAGGAGATCGACAGCATAGAGCTGCCCACCGTGACGGATGAAAACGGCAACGAGCACAAAGT
>CAMNLO010000053.1 GCA_946543095.1 uncultured bacterium | reverse complement strand
TACGATCCTGATTATGAGGAGTACGATCCGGAATATGAGTACTACGAAGAGGAATTTGATTACGAGGACTGGGACAGCTATCAGGAGAACATGGAGTACCAATAGAAAAAAGCCCATGAAACTGCTGCTGTATCAATGGGGGGCCAATAACGAAGCCCAGCTTGCGGAAAGCCTGCGCAGGCTGGGGCATGAGGTGATTCCCTTTGCCCATGAATGCAGGCATTACACAAAGGATCTGGAGCTGTCCATGGCCCTGATCGGGAAGCTCACCGGGGCCCATGCGGAAGGCCTGATCTCCTGGAACTATTTTCCGATCCTCTCCCTGGTGGCCCGGACCGTTCAGATCCCCTATTACTCCTGGGTCTATGACTGCCCCCATTTTACCCTGTATTCCGCCCCGGTCATGCAGAGCGTGAACCGGATCGGGATCTTCGATGAGGAAATGGTGGGAGAGCTGCAGGCAAAGAGGGCGGCAGCAGTGTTCCACCTGCCCCTTGGGGTCTCTCCCTTTCAAACCCGTAAGGCAGGGGAATATGCCTGCGATCTCTCCTTTGTGGGCTCTTTGTATACCGGGGAATATGATTACTACAGCCTGCTGAAAAAAGAGGACATCCCGAAGGCGGAGGAGGCTGTATCCCGTCAGGTCTTCTGCTATGACGCGGATCCTCTGGGAGAATATCTGCAGGAGCCCGGGGAGGAGCTTTCCTGCTTCCGGAGGCTTTTGCGGGAGCAGCAGCTCTATCCCGGGGAAGAGTATTTTATGACGGATGAGGAGATCATAAGGGCCGCCATTCTGGAAAAGGAGGTCACGATCCGGGAGAGAAGGAAGCTTCTTTCAGCCTTTGCGCACCGGTTCGGAAAAGAGAGGGATTTCCGCATCCACACCGCTTCAAAGAATCCTCCCGGGGAGCTTCTTCCTTACGTGAAGCCCCCGGTGGACTATCATACCCGGATGCCTTTGGTGTTTTACAATTCCAAAGTGAACTTAAACATCACCCTGCGCTCCATCCATACAGGCATTCCCTTAAGGGTACTGGACATCCTCTCCTGCGGCGGCTTTGTCCTCTCCAATGACCAGGAAGAGCTGAGGGAATATTTCAAAGAGGGAGAGGAGCTGGCGCTGTTTTCTTCGCCGGAGGAAGCATTGGAGAAAGCGGCCTTTTACCTTGCCCATGATGCACAGCGGGAAAGGATCGCCGGGAAAGGGCAGCAGGCGGTCCGGGAGAGGTTTGATTTCGACACCCAGCTAGGGAAGCTGCTTTCGCGCTGAAGCTGCGGGAATTCTGTCAACTGCCTGAAGGCATGCCCGGGCGGGCGGCGCCCTGAAAAGAGGAACGATATGAAGCTTTCCATATGCATGATCGCGAAAAACGAAGAACGGCTTTTGGAACAATGCCTGGAGGCGCTGCAGCCCTTCGACGCGGAGCTGGTGTTCACAGACACGGGCTCCACGGATGCCACAGTCTCCATCGCGAAGCGATATACCAATAAGATCTATTCCTTCCCCTGGTGCGATGATTTTTCCGCGGCCAGAAATTTCTGCATCGGCAAGGCGTCCCATGATATGATCCTTTCCCTGGACTGCGATGAGATTCTGAAACCGGAAGCCATGGGGAACCCTTCTCCCGGAGAGCTCAGGGGGAAGCTTCAGAAGCTGATGGATGCCCATCCGGGAGAGCTGGGACGATGCAGGCGCCTGGAGCGGGTCGGGGAAGGCGAAAACAGCCAGGAGAATGTCACCCATGTGAGAAGGATCTTCCACAGGAGGATCTTCCATTTTGAGGATCCCATCCATGAACAGCTGGTCAGGCTGGACGGGAAGAAAAACAGCTCCTATGATACAGGGCTGGTCTTCACTCACTGGGGCTATGATCTGAGCAGGGAGGACAGGATCAGAAAGGCAGAGCGGAACAACCGGCTTCTGTTTCAGGAAAGGAAAAAGCATCCGAAGGATGCCTATATCGATTATCAGATCGGGAAATCCTATATCCTGATGGAGGAAAACGAAACAGCGCTTCAGTATCTGGAATCGGCTCTGGGGAAGGAATACGATCCCACGGCGGAATTTGTGGAGGATCTGCTGTTTTGCTGGGGAACCCTCTCCCTTTCCGCGGGACGGGCGGCCCAGGCGAAAGCGCTGGAACACCATATGGCCGGCCATGAAAACAAAGCCGAGCTTTTGACCCTGATGGGCCGGATCCACGCCTCCAACGGCTTCTGGCAGCAGGCGCTGGAGGAGTTTTCCGCGGCGCTGGACATCCCGGAGTGCTCCGTTCCCGGCAATAACACCTATCTTCCCCTGTTCTATTCCGGCATCATCTATGATTCCATCGGAGATCGGGAAATGGCGGTGGAATGCCTCCGGGCATCGGCCTCCATGGGATACCGGCCGGCGGAGGAGGAGCTTGCGAAGATACTTTGCTGATCGGAAATGCCCGGTTTATCGAGCATGGAAGCGGATCCCGGTGCGATGTGCCAAACAGACTTTCGACCTTAATATCATGAATAGATCGCAGTCCGGCGTATTACGATATCCGGGGCAGACAGCATTCCATCACGTTACGGGAGGCTAAGTACCTTCAGCTTTTCCAGGGCCGGGGGATAGGTACCGCATTTTTTGTAGTTCTCAATGGCCAGATCCGTCTTTCCCATGGCTTCATACATATAAGCGATATTGAAATAGGGGATATAGCTGTCTGTCCCCTCCCTGTGGTGTGTGGGGGCCGTGATGGCTTTGATGTATTCCAGCATGGCCTGCACCAGCTCTCCCCTGCGCATTTTCACGGAGCCTGCCAGGCAGAAGAGATCGGAGCAGTGAAAGTATGCATCATAATACTTGTCAATAAAGCTCTGTGCCTCCTCCAGCCTGTCCAGATGCAGCAGGCAGTGGCCGATGGCATTCATCAGCATCTCCACATACTCTGCACCCGGATCCAGGGGATAGCGCAGGGCCTGTTCATACCAGGATAAGGCCTCCTCGTCCAGATACAGGGTGTTGTAGCACTGTCCCAGCTGGAAATAGAGATAGGGGTCATCCGGTTTTTCCGCCAGCTCTTCCTTCAGCAGGGAGGCATAATGCTTGGTCTTGGCCTCCATTTTTTCCCGGGAGCCGGCATAGCCGCCGTGGTCTGTCCGGAAGGGAAGTTCATAGACCTTGTAGGGCTTTCCGTTTTTGGCCGCCACCTGTTCGTGGATCCTTCCCTCATAATGATACAGCCTTCTGTGAAACAGCCTGGGGACTCTGTCCGTGTAAATTCCTGGCGTTCCGTCCCGCTCAAAAAAATGGTTGTCCCGAAGGATCAGGCCTACGGCGTTTGCCTGCTGATCCGAAAGGGAACAGAAGGTCAGTGGGTCTGTTTCCACCGGGACCTCGTCGCAGTCGAGAAAGAGGACAAGGTCGTTTGCGGCCTGCTGCATGCAGAAGTTCCTTGCAGCGGAGAAATCCCCGATCCAGGAGAACTCCGTGATCCTTGCGCCGAAGGAGGCGGCAATGTCCTTTGTGGAGTCTTTAGAGCCGGTGTCTGTAAGAAGAAGCTCCGAGCCTCCCGGAAGGGCTTTCACGAATGCCGAAAGAGGTTCCAGGGTTTTTGCCAGGATCTCTTCTTCATTTTTTGCGATCATGCAGACGGAGATGGGTCTCATTCGGATCTGTCCTCCTGCTTATCCGATGTGTCGGATTGCGTATCGTATTTGGATTTATGGTAAGCCTGCCCGGATGTGTATCCGCTGCTTACAGCTTCACCAGTCCGGCCAGGGAATGCTTGATGGACTCCAGGCCTTCCTTCAGCCTCGCGTTTTCGTCATAGAGCCTGCGGATCTCCTCCTCCAGGCTCCTGCATCTGAGAGAGCCCTGCAGAAAGCGGATCAGGAATTCCTGCTTATAAGGAGTCTTCAGTGCCGCATCCCACCAGAGCTGCTCCGTTTCGTAGTGGATATGATCTCCGTCGTCCCAGGGCTTGGGACCCGCAAAATGCAGGATATAAGCGCTTTCCTTCAGCTCCTCACAGCTTTTGTCCGCGATGCGGAAGACATTATAGGGCATACAGTTGTATTTCCAGGCATCCAGGATCAGGGTCTCATCCTGATGCACCAGATTTAAGAGATCCTGATCGGGATAGCGGATCTCTTTGTCATTTATTTCCATCAGCTCTCTGTAGGTCTCGAAGCTGTATTGTTTCCTGAGCCTCTCCACATCCATCAGGATCATGCCGGAATTAAAATACCGGTCCTCCTCCAGAAGCTTTCCAAGCATTCTGGGCCAGGCCTTCACCCTGCCGCTTTTCCGCTTCTCTTCGAAGCTCACCATATCCGTGCAGGCGGCGATCAGGTTCTCTCCCAGCCCGGTGTGATACAGCTCAGTGAGGTTTTTATTGACGATGATATCCCCGTCCAGATACAGGAGCCTGTCCACATCCTCCGGCAGAAGGTCCAGAAGCCGCAGGCGGTAATAGGCGGAGGGCGGCCAGGACTTCGCTTCCGGGGTGGTGCCCAGATTCGCGAATTCCGAATGATCCACCAGGAGGGGCACAAAAGCGCCCTTTCGTGAAGCACAAAGCTCATGTAAAGGGGTTAAGTCCTCCTCTGTCAGGCCGCCGTGCAGTAAGAATACACGCACCTGTTCCTCCGGATGCTGCTCCAGCAGGGAAAAGACCATGACATAGGTAAAGGGCAGAAATTTCTGATCTGCGGATGTAGCCAGATTGATCATTGTAATCCTCCATGACGAACAAATAGCGAACCTTGTTCGCATTGGAACTCTGCTCGCATTGCGAGTCCGGTGCTGTCAGAGCAATCCTCGCTCGCCTCAAATTGTGGCCGGAAGCCTTGCTTCAGGGTGTGAAACAATCGGCATATCAATGCGATTTTTCGCACTAGGGCTGGATTTTCGAAAGCAGCTCCCTTGCTCTGTCCAGATTGCCGTTCAGTTCCTCCGCCAGCCTTTCATTCTGCTCCGTGATCTCTTTGACGGCCTGAAAGATGGTCTGATCCGTCAGGGACGTACGGAGGTATTCCTCCAGGAAGCTCTCCGCGAAGGGGGTCTTTAAGGCGTATTCCCACCAGAGCCCTTCAATGGCGTAATGGATATGGCCGCCCTGCCAGGGCTTGTCCCCGGCAAAATGCAGGATGGTGTTCTGCTCCCGCACCTCATCCACGGTGACCTCATGATCCCTGGCAATGGCGGCGAAAAGATCATACCGGATCTCGTCCAGAGGCAGCCAGTCCCCTTCATGGGCAACATTCAGCAGGTCCTGGTCCGGGGCCGCCACTTTGCCGCCCAGCTCTTTAAGCAGCTTCAGATAATACTCGAGGGAACAGCTCCGCCATTTTTCCATATCGATCAGCAGCACCCCGGAGTTAAAATACTGTCCGCCCTCCAGGATCCGGTTGATCCTCTCATCCCGCATGGGGGCGTAATAGGCTGTGGTATTGGGGTTCACGGTCATATCCTGGCAGGCTCCCAGAAGATGGCCCTGAAGATCCGTGTCATATAAAGGAGTGAGGCTATTGTGGACGATGATATCCCCGTCCAGATAGAGCAGCGGACCGTTATCCGAAAACAGCTCCGGCAGCTGCAGGCGGAAGGCCGCAGGCAGCGCCCAGCCCCTGTCTTGAAAAGGAGCAAAGGGAGTGGGATCAATGGACAGAAAGAGCATTTCGCAGCCTTGTGGTTCGGCAAGCTCCTTAAACATCGCTTTGGTGTCTTCTCTCAGGTCATCGGAAAGCAGGATGAACCGGAAGTGTTCTCCGGGGTTTGAAGCCATAACGGAGCTCAGCATGACATAGGTGTACCGGGCGTAGGCATCGTCCAGGGCAGTGGCCAGATTTTTCATTGTGTCAGTTTCCTTATGCAGTCCAGGGCGGGAGGGAAATCCCCGCATTTTCTGTAGTTATCAAGGGCCTCCTCCCGTTTTCCGAGGATCTCGTAGATCACCCCGATTTGGAAGTAGGGGATGAAGGAATTGGTGCCCTCCTTATGATGCACGGGGCAGAGGATGGCGTTCATGTATTCCAGCATGGCCTTGATGGGCTCTCCCGTATGCTGCCGGATCGCTCCCGCCAGACAGAAAAGATCCGAGGACTGAAAGAAATCCGGGTAATACCGATCCAGGAGTTCCAGGGCCTCCTTCTCCCGGTCCAGTGCCAGCAGATCATAACCATAGTTTAACAGCAGTGTTTCCGCATAGGGGAGTCTCGGGTCCAGAGGGAAGGAGCAGGCCTTTTCATACCAGATGACGGCTTCCTCCGTTTCATCGATGGCATGATAGCTCTGGCCCAGCTGCAGATAGTGATAGGGCTCCTCCGGCTCCTGCTCAATGATCCTTTTTAAGAGGGTGGCGTTGCGCTCGGATTTTTTCCTCCGTTCCTCAGGACTGCCCAGATAGCCCCGGTGATCCAGGATGATCGGCAGCTTGTAGAAATAAAGCTCCCGGGGTTTCATGGGGACGATCTGTTCGTGGATGATGCCCTGGAAACGGTAGAGCCTTCTGTCATAAATCCGGCGGATATCTGTGGTGACAAGGGAGGCGCTGCCGTCGGATTCGGGAGACCAGTCCTTTCTGACCACGTCTCCCATACAGTCTCCGAATCCGGCTGTCAGTCTTAAGATTTCGGGGACATTGTATTCCAGCAGCTCCTCGTCGCAGTCCAGGGCAAAGATCAGGTCGTTCCTTGCTTTGGAGGCGGAAAAGTTCCTGGCGGCGGAGAAATCATCGCACCAGGCAAAATCAAAGATCCGGTCCGTGTACCGGGCGGCGATCTGCTTCGTGTGATCCGACGAGCCGGTGTCCGTGAACACGATCTCCGAGCCCTTCGGCATGTCCGACACAAAGCCGCTTAAGGCCTTCAGGGTCTTCTCCAGAAAGCGTTCTTCGTTTTTCCCGATCATACAGACAGACATGGGGATGGGTTTCATAAAGTATTCAGTCCTTCCTGTCATTCGGACATACACAGGATCGGCATTTCTTCAGTATCTGCTCCGTGTATTTCCTGAACCCGAAGTTCTGCCGCACGATCTTCTCTGCCCGACATATCCTCTCCTGCGCAGTCTCGGGATCCTGAAGGATATCGTTCAGCTTCTCCGGAAGCTCCTCTTCCTTTCCCCGTTCATAAAACAGGACGCTTTCCGGATCGCCGAAGCATTCTGTAAGAAAGAGGCTTTTATCCGAAACCGGCAGGGCACCCCTCAGCGCAGTGTTGAACACCCGGTCATGGCTTCCGTCCTTAAATCCGGGCATGACGTTCAGCACGGCCCTGGAACGTTCCATGTAGGCAAAGGTTTCGGCAAAGGGGATCCGTTCGGAGAGGATCCTGACATTGGGCAAGGAGGAGATCTCCAATGCCTCAAAGCCCCTGCCCAGAAGGGAGAGGGAAATCCCGGATTCCGCGATGGCCTTCAGGGCCCTTCGCCTGTGTTCCATGCGGATGGCCCAGTCCAGGGGCTCCAGCGTGGAATAGAAGCGGGTGAGAAAGGACGGCTCCTCCGGCAGGGCATGGTTTTTTAATACCGCCAGGGAGGCGTCGATGATATCGGTGTCCGGCTCTTTCAGCATATAGTGAAAGATCTCGGGATAGAGCTTCCCGATGGTCTCGTCGCCGGCAGATGCGCACAGCCCCTGAAGGCGTTCCTCCGGGGAATAGAAGCTTCCGGGGAAGAGAAGCTCGTATTCCCTCCTTTCCCATGGGATGGGATTCTTCCGCCGTCTGCCCAAACCTTCTCCCGGGCCGCCTTTTGATCCTGAAGGAACATCCTGAGCCGTATCGGAAACACTAACGGATCCGGTGCTTTTATTGGCAGGATCAGCTGTTGTCGGGTCTTCTGTCACATTTGCAGGTCCCGGGGCAAAAGATTCCGGGTTATCGTCTTCAAATCCGGGATCCGTCGCCGGGTGCGGCAGAAAACAGACATCTCCCGCATCAGGGAACCAGGTCCTGATATATTCCACATGCTTTCTGTCGGGGCAGAACATCAGAAGATGCTTTGGCGGTGCGGAAAGCAGGGAATGGAACCGGAAGGGGGGATCCATAAAGAGATTGACGCAAAGACACCCCAGCTTATCCCAGATGGAGATGAACTCCGGGGAATGGAGGCCGATGCGGTCAAAGGCGATGACCAGCTCCGGAGCCCCGCCCGCAAGGAACAGGGCCAGGTCCTGAAAGCCTTTGGGGCTTAACAGATCCATCACAAAAACGGTATGCCCCAGCTGTGTAAGGCACCCGGCCAGCATGTCCGTAAAATAGTTAAAGGAATCTATGCTTTCCCGGAAGAGGACAATGCGCATAGGCGCTCCTTTGCCTTATCATAATCCCCGCAGCGCTTGTAAGCCTGTCTGGCCCGGGGAAGATCTCCGCTGCATTCATAGACCACCCCCATATTGTAGAGGGGCAGATAAGAGTTGGCTCCCTCCGCCGCAAAAAAGGGGGTGCAGCTGGCCAGCTCAAAGGCCATCAGGGCATCCTGCAGCCTGCCGTTCTGCATGTAGATCAGGCCCAGCACCAGAAGATAATCCGCCCGCTCACTGGCCTTGTCATAATAGCGCTCCAGACATAAGGCTTTGGCGGGCTCTCCAAGCTCCAGCAGAAGATAGCCGTAGTCGTCGATCATATCCCGCTGCCAGGAGGTCAGAGGGGTGTCAAACTGCTGCAGGGCGTCATCCGTCAGCAGGGCAAAGGCGTTTTCATAGGCGCTTACTGCCTCGGCCTGCTCCTCTAAGAGACGGTGGGCTCTTGCCAGCTGGTAGTACTGATAGGACAGCTTGTCCAGCTCGATGGCGTTGCTCTCGGTGAGCTCCTTGATCTCCCGCAAAAGCAGCGCTTTATCCCGCAGGGCCTTCTCTCTGATCACGCCCTCACGGTAGC
>CAMNLO010000052.1 GCA_946543095.1 uncultured bacterium | reverse complement strand
CGGGGGCTATTCCCATAAGCTCCGCAACGGCGGCCTCGATTTTTCCGGAGGACAGCGCCAGAGGATGGAGATCGCCCGGGTCCTTTCCCAGGACCCCACCATTATGATCATGGACGAGGCCACCAGCGCCCTGGATGCCCAGACGGAATACAATGTGGTAAGCTCCATCAGGGAACGGGGGATCACCACCATTGTGGTGGCCCACAGGCTCTCCACCATCCGGGACTGCGACGAGATCATCGTCATGGATGGAGGAAAGGTGGTGGAGAGAGGCACCCACGAGGAGCTGATGGTAAACAACGGGCTTTATTCAAAGCTTGTGACCAGCGAATAGTACCTGAAGGAGTAAGGATGCAGGGCTTGTACGAGGAGCAGTTCAGACTGCGGAAACAACTGGACCTGGAGGCATTTGAGGATTCCTGCTTAAAGATCGCAGGCTCGGTCATGGGGCGCCGGCTTTCCGCCGCCCTTCAGAATGAACGGGAGCAGGCGGTGGATGCCATCGGGGCTATTTTAAAATACTATCATGTGAAGGTCAGGGAGGTGCCGGAGCGGCTGCAATCCATGGATGAGACTCTGGAATACCTGCTTCGCCCCTATGGCATCATGACAAGAGAGGTGGAACTGCGTGCGGGCTGGCGAAAGGACGCTTCGGGCGCCATGCTCACCACCTTCCGCGAAAGCGGCAAGCCCGTGGCCCTGATCCCCTTCGGCGCAAACGGCTATCGCTATGAGGATCCGGAAACAGGCAGGATGACGGCAGTCTCCTCCGCCTCGGAAAAACTCCTGTCAGACCGGGCCATCGCTTTCTATAAGCCCTTCCCCACCAAAGCCATGACCCAGCAGGATCTCTACGGATATATCTTTGCAAATCTGGACAGAAGCGGCCTGATAGGTTATTTCGGCTTTGCCCTGATCTCTGTCCTGGTGGGAATGCTCGTCCCCTGGATCAACAAGCTGCTGTTTTCCGATATCGCCGCCATGAAGGATGTGACGGCCCTGGCAGCCATTGCCGTGTTCCTGATCTGTGTCTCCGTGTCCGGACTCCTTTTCGGGACGATCCAGGATCTGTTCCTTCGCCGGCTGACCCAGAAATTCAATCTGAACATCGAATCCGCCACCATGATGCGGATCCTGACGCTTCCCAGTTCTTTCTTTTCAAAATACACCTCCGGGGATCTGGCGAACCGGGTGGAGAACATGAGCCTCCTCGTCTATGCGATACTGAACCTGGTGATGACCGGCTTTACCGGCGCCCTCTTCTCCTTCCTCTATATCTTCCAGATCCGGTCCTTTGCCCCTGCCCTTGCCGCCCCTGCGTTTACGGCGGCGGCGCTTCAGCTTCTGACGATCCTCTCGGTCCTTGTGATCCGCACAAAGATCAACAAAAAACAGATGGAGCTGGCGGCAAAGGAAAGCGGGCTTTCCTATTCCCTGATCTCGGGGATCGAAAAGATCCGGCTCTCCGGGTCCGAAAGACGGGCCTTTTCCAAGTGGGCGGCTGCCTATGCCGCCCAATCAAGATATCTCTATGATCCCCCCATGTTTGTGAAGGTGTTTCCCGCGCTGATCACCGCCATTTCCCTCATCGGGACCATCGTCATCTATTTCCTGGCCATTCAGACCCATGTGGATGTGGGCCAGTATTACGCCTTCAACGCCGCCTTTGCCATTGTGAACGGAGCCTTCAGGACCCTGGTGCCCATGATCGAGCCCGCATCCCAGATCGCTCCCGTGTTTGAGCTGATCCGTCCCATCATTGAGACAGAGCCGGAGATCGCGGAGGACAAGCCCGTCATTGAGAAACTCTCCGGCGGCATTGAGTTAAACAATGTGACCTTCCGCTACAGCGAGGATATGCCTCCCGTTCTGGAGGATCTGAGCCTGAAGATCCGTCCCGGCCAGTATGTGGCCATCACGGGCAAAACGGGCTGCGGCAAGAGCACCCTGATGCGCATCATGCTGGGCTTTGAAAAGCCCCAGAAGGGGGCCGTGTATTACGACGGACGGGATCTGAACCGGATCGACTTGAAGTCCCTCCGTTCCCGGATCGGAACAGTGATGCAGAACGGTTCCCTGTTTTTGGGGGATATCTATTCCAATATCGTGATATCCGCTCCGGAGCTGACTCTGGAGGATGCCTGGAACGCGGCGGAAATGGCGGGGATCGCGGAGGACATCCGCAAAATGCCCATGAATATGTTCACCATCATCGGAGAAGGCACAGGAGGCATTTCCGGGGGGCAGAAGCAGCGTATCATGATCGCCCGGGCCATTGCCCCGAAGCCGAAGATCCTGATGTTTGACGAGGCCACCAGCGCCCTGGACAATATCACCCAGAAACAGGTCTCCGATTCCCTGGATTCCCTGAAATGCACCAGGATCGTCATCGCCCACAGACTTTCCACCATTAAGCATTGTGACCGGATCATTGTGCTGGATGAGGGAAAGATCGTGGAGGACGGGACCTATGAGGAGCTGATGGCAAAGAACGGCTTTTTCGCGGAGCTGGTAAAGCGCCAGCAGGTGGAAAGGAAGGGCGCCTGATTCACATAGGTGGGAGTTCCAGAAAACGGGTGACAAACAGGACATCCGACAGATGCTTTGCCTGCTTATAAATATAGAGATACATGACAAAACCGTTCTCGCCGTCCTTCTGGAAAATGTATTCCGCGCGGTATCCGTTGCCCCCCGCGTCCAGGGCGTCGCTGTAGGAGGTGGTATAATAGTTGTACCTGGCTCCGTAATAGGTGGTAACGTCCCTTCTCCTGGCCGAGTCTCCCGCGCCTTCCCCGGAAATATTATCGATGATCGCTTTTTCGATCAGTACGGTTTCGTTTCTGTCATCCCTGTAATACTTCAGCCCGGATGCATTCTCAAAATAGCACACAAAAAAGGATTCCGGAAGGGTGTCCGTATTGCCCGGAAGCTGATTCAGAACATACTGATAACCTTCAATGATACCAAGCCCTTCTTCCGCAATGGAGTGCTCGACTCCCTTCCAGCCGGCAGGGATATAATAACTGACCTCTCCATTGTGCAGACTCCTTTTGCTCATGCTGTTTTTCTCGATCCCCGTGCCGTCCTTCAGATAAAAGGACCCGGGCTTTGCCCCAAAGGGGGATTCTGCCAGTTCATCCACTGACAGATGGATGTCTTTATCGATCAGATCCACGTTCAGCTTCCCGAAAACCCCGAGCACGTCCCCTGCCTGATATTCCAGCGCATCCGCTCTCATTTTCATGGGGCAGGAGCAGATGATCTGTTTTTCCCTCACGGATGTCCCGGTAAGCCTCAGGATATCACCGGTTTTCGAGACGCTTTCTGTCTGCCCCGCAACAAGATAATAGCCGCCCTTGTATTTCGCTTCGGCATCGACGGTGTCCCTTGTGAAATCGGACAATAGCTCATCCGCCGTGACATATTCATAGACGCGGTGATTCTCCGTATCCACCTCCACCGATGTGGGGAAGAGGGAAAAACCGCAAAGGCTCAGTATGACCGGAACGATGAAAAGGATCGAACACAGCTTTCTTCCCTTCATGGATCACTCTCCTCCCGAAGCAAGGGTTTCGTTATAGATAAGGCCCATATCGTTTTTCAGCCTGTCCAATATCCCCCGGACCGTTTTATAGACATGGGCCTCGGCAAAATCATCCGTAAGGGTGACCTTTGCCCCGGAAACAAAATCCGACCGGAGCCTGTCCTCCAGCTTCGTATCGGTAAAGCCCCCCATGGTGAGGCTTCCGCAGCGGTAAAAGATCTGTTCGCCTCTGATCCGGATCACAATGTCCTTCACCGCGCCCTTCGTGCTGCCGGATCCCGAGGGCTCTTCTCCCTCTGCGGCATCGGGATCGGTCTCTGAGGATGCGTCGGATCCCTCCTCTAAACTGCCTGCGCTTCCTCCGGCCTTCGCCAGCCCGATGGCTTTCTCCAGATCGATCAATTTGCCGGAATCCAGCAGTTCCACCTCTGTTTTTCCAAATCCCGCCAGCACAAACAGCGCCAGAAGGGCAATCAGCATAAGGCCGGTCTTCCTGTTCATCAGTTGTTTTCCTCAAGATACGGGAACCCGTTTTTTTTCAACAGGTCCATCACAAAATGGTATTCCGATGAAACCGCATAATCATCATAGACAACAATGGTATTGCTCCGATCCAGGGCTTTGAGTTTTTCTTCCAGCACGGAATGTTCGCACTTCTCATCCCTGAAATAGATCTCAGCGCCCTTTACCGTGATATAGTAATTGTACTCCTGCCCGTCGGCAGTCCTGTATCTGCCGTCCTCCGTGATATTGTCCTGCTCCCTCTTCGGATGAAACATCACTTTGTAAAGCCAGAAATCCTCCCCGTGATCCGTAAACCCCGAGTAGAATCCGGCTGCGATCAGAAGCGCACCGACGACCAGAAATGTAATGTATATGTTTAACAGAAACTTTACCTGGCTCTTTAATACCCTCTGTCCCGCCGGGTTCTCATAGAACAGATAGTCGTCCTTCCTTTTGAACACCACCTGATGGGCACGGACCAGCGGTAAAAAGGCGATCCTTATGAGTCCGATCGATCCGTATAATACCGCCATCGATCCGGCAATGATCAGTATGTATGGTATCACAGTTATTCCCCGCCGATCCTTCCCTTCAGATACACATTATCGTATTTGCCGCTTAACTCATCCAGGAGCTCTTCGATCGCCCTCTCGTCACGATACAGGATCCTTTCGTCATCCTCATTGAGGGAAAGAATCACCGGACGGCCCTTATACTCCTCCACATATTCCGTAAGACAGGCCCTGAAGGCTTCCATGCCTTCCAGGATATCATTTCCCACAAGGTCAAAGCTCTTCAGCTCCTGCCCTTCCCTTAACAGCCTGATATGGCGCAGGGTGATCTTATCCGGCTCATAAGGGACCACAATGGACGCAGACCAGACGAGCTTCTGCAGCTCATTCTCGGTTTCCAGCAGGTCCGAATAAGCTTTTTTATCTGCCTCAGCTTCCGCAACGGCCGCTTCCATGGAACGGCTTTCCGCTTCGGAATCGATCCTGTTCTGACCGATATCACAGATAAACACCAGCAGGAGAATGAAAACAATATCCAGGAGTGACGTCAGATCGATCAGCACACCGTTTCCGGCATTTCTTCGTTTTCTTCGCATCCATCCATCCCCGCTAGTGATCGGCCTTCAGCTTCCGGATCATATCCGCCAGATCCAGTTTTTTACCGTAGTCCTCCAGCATCACATCCACATCCTCAATGACCCTTGAGGGGAACACCGCATCGATGACCTTTAAGAGGATGGCGAAGATGAGGCCGAACAGTGTGGAGGACAAGGCGGGCTTAAGCGCCGCCATAATGGCGTCATTTCCCGCATTTGCCGCACTTGCAGCATTCACTCCCAGCATCAGGCCGGCCACCGTGCCAAGGATACCCAGCAGGGGAAATACCGGGATCAGCTGGGAGAATACACTGTGCAGCGCACAATCCTTATTGAATTCTCTCTCGTATTGCCTGATGGTATCCGGTGTCACCGAAGCGTCCTCATCATCTTTTGCAAAAACCGCGCCATCCTCCGGATCCACCGTCCATTTTCTGTTTCTTCTGCTCACAGCCTCGTCGATACGGCTTTTGTGGGAGGACAGCCGTGAGCCATTCCATAAGATGAGGCCTGTCAGCACGATCCCGAACAGAAGGATCACCAGATCGATGTAATCCTTGATCACCTGTAAAAATCCCGTCATATTCTCTTTCTCCTCATCATTTATGATCTCCGGGGCCTTTCCATCCGCCCTTTTGCCGATGAACCCCGCATCCGCATTGTAACAGATAACGCCCTGTTTCTCAATGCACAGCTCTTCCCTCAATGCAGCAGCAGGAAACGGTCATTGCTTTTCTTCTTTTTCCTTACGTCCCGTCAGGATCAGCTCCAGCGCCAGGGTGGCGGCAGCTGTAAGCGCCTCCGCAGGCAGATCCAGGCCGCATTTCCCGAAGAACACCAGCACAACGCCGGCCCCATTGAGCATCAGCAGCAGGGCGTAATGTATGATCCTGCCCCTCCGGTCCTTCTCTTCCTTTCTGTGATACAAAACACTTGCCAGCACGGAAAGCGCCAGCATAAGAAGGATCAGCCAGTGGATATGGCAGATGTCTTCCTGACGGCTGTCCTCCACAGCCATATATGTGCCGCAGATGTGCCGCAGATGTGCTGCTCAATACTCATCCAGAAAATGATGCCTCACGCCATCCTTTTTGTATTCGATCACCGTGTCCAGATTCACATTCTCCACGCTTCTGAAGATATTGGACTCCACATAGGGATTGCTTTTCTTCAGTTCAGCGATGAGCCTCTTGGTCTCCTGCCGTTTGCTTAACGATGCATCCTCCGAAGCGGATGCGGCGCAGGATTCCGTGAAATGGCAGGCGCACTGAAGGAACCGCAGCGCATTGTAATCTCTCCATGCGCATATGTCCGCCTCCCGCACCAGATACATGGGCCGAATCAGCTCCATGCCTTCAAAATTCGTGCTGTGGAGCTTCGGCATCATGGTCTGGATCTGGGCCCCGTGGAGCATGGCCATCAGGATCGTCTCGATCACATCATCATAGTGGTGGCCGAGAGCGATCTTGTTGCAGCCAAGCTCCTTCGCCCTGCTGTAAAGATACCCCCGCCGCATTCTGGCGCACAGATAGCAGGGGCTTTTGTCTATGGTGTCCACCGCATCGAATATCGTGCTTTCAAAAATGGTGATGGGGATCCCCAGGGCCTTTGCATTGCTTTCGATCAGCTCCCTGTTCTCCCTGTTATAGCCGGGATCCATCACAAGAAATGTGAGATCAAACGCCACCTGCCTGTGGCGTTTGATCTCCTGAAACAGCTTGGCCATCAGCATGGAATCCTTGCCGCCGGATATGCAGACGGCGATATGGTCTCCTTCCTCGATGAGCCTGTAGGTTTTACATGCCTTCGCAAAGGGGGAAAACAGCTGCTTATGAAACTTTTTCCGGATGCTCTCTTCGGCGCGGTTTTTTCTTTCTTCTGTCCCGCTTACCTCATCCTGTGTTTCCATGTTCATTCTATTTCGGAAGCTGACTTCACAAGCTTCGCATCCACCGCTGCCGCTCCCTTCAGGGAAGGCGAAAGCTTTTCCGCCGTCTTTCCGATCCCGCTGGCAGCGGATGTGGCAAATAAATGGACATTCTTGCCTGCCCAGTCATAGCCCTGTGCGAAGGTGTGGATCACTCTCGGAGCCTGCCCGTACCAGATGGGGAACCCAAGATATACGGTGTCATACTGCTCAAAGCCTTCGATCCTTCCCGCCACCGGAACATCCTTGCCGCCCATCTGCTCCTTGTTGCATCTGGAAAGGGGATTTAAATAGTTGATATCCGCCTTTGTGTAGGGCACCTCGGGGACGATCTCGAACAGCTCGGCCCCGATCTTTTCGGCAAATGCCTTCGCCACTCCCGCCGTCTTTCCTTCCGCGCTGAAATATGCTACTAATGTGCTCATGTCACAGTCCTCCTTTTTTGAGTATTATTTGGTTTTGCAATATTGTATTACGCGCAATCTATATTGTCAAGGGTGTTTTGCAGGTTGTTGCAGGATCCATCAGCCCTGTTCGATTCCGGCGAGGGCTTCCTCCATGATCCCCTTTGTGTCCGCTCCGTACAGATCCAGACCGACGGCACTGATCAGCTTTGTCTTTCCGATGCCATAGTAGTTTTCGGCCAGAGCCTTCAGATACCCATAGCCGAATTCCTCAGGGGCAAAGCTCCCTCCGGCAGTCATGACGTAATAGAGCTGATCCGCCTTGCACAGCCCCTTCGGGATCCCCTCCGGCGAATACTCAAAGGTCACCCCAAGCACATTGATCTGCTCGATGTACTGCTTCAGCGATGCGGGAAAGGACAGATCCCAGTATGGCGCTGCGATCACAATGGTCCCTGCGGCTGCGAACTGCCTTGCCATGGCAAAGGAGGGGTCATCGAATCTCCGCTCCGCGATCAGCCTGTCCCTGTGTTTCAAAAAACCTTCATCAACGACGGA
The DNA here is from genome assembly GCA_946543095.1 of uncultured bacterium. Taxonomy (GTDB): domain Bacteria; phylum Bacillota; class Clostridia; order Lachnospirales; family Lachnospiraceae; genus CAMNLO01. The sequence goes on along the minus strand of CAMNLO010000052.1, from coordinate 817 downwards.
AAACTCCGCATCCTCCAGCCGGATCTCCGTATAGTCCTCCGCAAGCTTTTTCAGCAGCGCCTCCGCAAGCTGTCTGGTTCTGGATTCACCGCGTACACATGCATTCACAAATAAAACCATGTTATCCTCTCTTTCTTTCAAACTTCCTTACATGCCGCTTAGCGGCAGCCCATACCAAACCGCAGAGCGGTTTGCCTTAGAGAATTCGCGTATGCGGATTCTCTGATGGGATCAGTGTGATTTGGGCCGCTTGTAATCTCAGCCTCAAATGATATCCGCAGCCACACATCCCGCTGCATTGATGAGATCCTCCGGTGAGAGCCCGATCTGAAATCCCACCTTCCCGGCACTGACAAAAATCCTGTCAAAGCCTGCCGCAGTTTCATGGATATATGTGGGGAACTGCTTCTTCATCCCGATGGGCGAGCATCCCCCATGGACATATCCCGTCAAAGGCAGCAGCTCCTTTTGCCGGATCATGCTGATGGCCTTCTCCCCGGACGCCTTCGCCGCCTTCTTGAGATCCAGCTCAGCCTGCACAGGCACCACAAACACATAATAGCCTCCGGACTTTCCCCTGGTCACAAGGGTCTTGAAGACTCTCTCCGGATCCTCTCCCAGAATGCCGGCGATCTCTTCCCCGCTCATGGAAGGATCCGGCTCATAGGAACGGCTTATGTAGGAAATCTTCTTTCCGTCCAGAAGCCGCATGACATTGGTCTTTTCCTCTTTCTTCATAAACCATATCTCCTTATTTCGTTCTTTCTATTTTATACCTTTCTCGATCATGCTACAAATGTACGCCATTCAGATGTTG
>CAMNLO010000051.1 GCA_946543095.1 uncultured bacterium | reverse complement strand
TGAGATTACAAGCGGCCCAAATCGCACTGATCCCATCGGAGAATCCGCATGCGCGAATTCTCCTCGGGCTGCCGCTAAAGCGGCATGTGAGGAAGTATAGAAAACGAAATGATCGGACACTGACTATGAGCGGATTAAAAGACATCGTGATCATCATTCCGGCCCTGGATCCGGAGGAAAACCTGACCCCCTATTGTGAAAGCCTCTATGCAGAGGGCTTTCGCCGTTTCCTTCTGGTGGATGACGGCAGCGCAGAGGATAAAAAGGAGATCTTTCAGCAGAGCCTGGCAGTGCTGCAGGCGCAGGGCGCTGACATCCGCCTGATCACCCACCCGGTAAACAAAGGGAAGGGCAGAGCCTTGAAAAACGCCTTTGCCTTCTGCGCCGATACATATGGGGAAGAGGGCTATGCCGTCATCACTGCGGATTCCGACGGACAGCATCTTCCGAAGGATGTGAGGCGTATCGCGGAAGCACTTTTGCAGAGCAATGACGCTATCATATTGGGCTCAAGAGATTTTACAAGACCTGATGTGCCCCCGAAATCCAAATTCGGAAACACCCTGACCAGCCGGGTGTTCCGGATCTTTCTGGGCCTTAAGATCTCGGACACCCAGACAGGCTTAAGAGGGTTTCCTGCAAAATTCCTGCGGGAGCTTACTAAGATCGAAGGGGAGCGTTTCGAGTACGAGACCAGGATGTTTCTCTGGGCAAAGCAGAGGGAGATCGGGATCACGGAGCTGCCCATAGAGACAGTCTACGAAAACGGCAATGCCGGGACCCATTTCAATCCCATTGTGGATTCCCTGAAGATCTACGGTGTGATCTTCGGAAGCTTTTTTCGCTTTGCGGCGGGATCCCTTTTAGGCTGTTCCATTGATCTGATCTTATTCTCCCTGTTTCTGAAGGCTTTCAGGGGAATGACGGGGCTGGAGGGCAGAGAGATCCTTCTTTCCACGGCGCTGGCGCGGTTTCTTTCCGCTGTGTTCCATTTTCTGTGGACCAGAAAGATCGTGTTTGATTCCAGAAAGAAGCCGGGGACCCAGATCGTAAACTACTTTGTGCTCATGATCTCCCAGATGTGCGCCTCCGGTATCCTGGTGACCTGTCTGGACAGGGTGCTTTCCTCCTTCCTGCCCACCGTTGTCACAAAGATGATCGTGGACACCACCCTGTTTTTTGTGAGCTATTTTATCCAGAAACGGTTCATTTTCTGACCCTTTGTTCCACCGGGATCCCGTATTTGTAATAACAGCTGTTATCATCTCCAAATCGTGGCTAAATATCGTCATTTTGTCTATATTGTGCGACCCCGGTTCATGTTAAAATGTTATCGTGTAACTATTGGGAGGGATTCCATGAGAGAGTATAAGGGAAGAATTCTGTTCAGTATAACAGCCTGCCTTATGACCGCAGTGCTGGCGGCATCTCCGGTATTTGCGGCGGAGACGGCATCTGCGGAAAGGGGAATTGCGGAAGAATCCGTTGAAACTGAGTCCGCGGAAGAAGAGGCTCCGAAAGAAGAGTCCGCGGATGAGGTTTTGACCGGGGAGGAAGAAGAGGAAGGCTTTGTCAGATCCGAGGAGGAGTCTGAATCCGATGAATCTGATGAGGCGATGGTCTCCGAAGCGGTTTCCGATTTCGAAGAGGACGGGGAATCCTCTGCATCGGAGTCCGGGGAAGCAAGCAGTGAGAGTGCCTACGCCGATGTACACGATTATGTTCAGACCTTAAGCTTTGTGCTGGAGGGGGACACCGCCGTGTTGAAGATCTACGGCTATCGTCAGAACGAATGGCAGTATCCTTTATGCGACCAGGTGGATATGTATCTTTCCTACAGCGACGGCTCCAGGGAAAAGATCAATCTGAACTACGGCTATACCTCCCTTCACGGAACCTCCTACCGTACCCTTTCTACGGATGTGGATATGGTCTTATCCGGTAGCAATTATGCCACCACCACCATCCGGATCCCCATGACGGCGCTGCATAACGACACCGGTATCAGCATTCAGGCTGACTCCCTTTCGGCATCCCTTGCAGTATCGGAGGGCGGGGAGGCTTCCGAAGAGCCTCATGAGCTTTCCGAATACGGCCAGGATATCGGAGGCGTGGTGGACTGGTCTGAAGTAAAGATGACCCTCTTAAATTCCGCGGGGACAAACAACGCGGCCCAGGGTTATCCGCCCCGTTGTGCCTGGAAGCTTTCTCCCGATGGGGAAACCGTCTACATCTATCTGGAAAATGTGGTGGACTGGAGCGGCTTAAACAGCACCGGCAATTTCGATATCAAAACAGACACGAACAGGACATTTGTATTCCGTATCTTAAACGGCAGGGTTTATGTGGGGACCTCCAATCAGGAGCTTTCCGGCGTGACCTTCATCGGGGACAGAAATCAGGGGAGCTATGAGATCCCCGTTCCCGTCAGTATGCTGCCCACCTATTTAAAGACCATCAGCTTCGGCTATGATCACGAGGATCCTGTGCTGACGGGCCTTGAGATCGGGGGAGGGGCTGCGGAAGCGGACCCGGATGAATTCGGTGTCTCCTCCATCGACGGCAATTATGCGGAATGGCAGAGCTATCCGGTGAGCCGTCTGGACTATTCCGGCGCCGGGACTCAGACTGCCTCGGTGGAAGGGGAGTGTGCCCTGATCAATACCGGGGATTATATCCTGGGCTATTGCGATACGGTGTTTAACGCCCATGCGGCCAATGCCTATGACGCTGCCACCATTACCCTTTATAACCGCCTTCCGGACGCCTCCTCCCGCTGGAGCTGGCAGAACGGAGACCTGGGTTTCCGCTATGCGATGGTGGATGAGAAGGGCAAAATGACCTGGCTGAATTCCGGAAGCCTCATGGCCATCACCGGAGGGACCACGGAGCTTTATATCTTCGGTCTGGACGCCTGGGGCAATTCCACAAATATCAATAATCTCTCCCAGGGAGACACCTGCTACGGGAAGCTTTTCGTGACAGTCCAGGAAGACGGGAGCAGGTCCCAGATCGAATTCTATGTGGATGCGGAAAAGTACGGGGAGCGCTATGGAATGAGCGCCTCCGAGATCAGGACAGTGGCTTCGGAATACATCCGGATCGGCGGCTACACTACCGCGGCCGGCACTTCCACCTATCCCCTTGCCGGAGCACTGATCCTGCTCTTCATTGCCATCGCGGGCTACTATATCACGAAAGAGGGTATGCCTTCGGTCATGCTGAAGGAGGCCTGAGGCTCCATGCAGTATCTGGTCTGCATTGTTCTGATCCCCCTTTGGATCTATCTGCTCTATGTGTTGAAAAGATCGAAGCTGAATTTCTGGTATTTTATCACCGGGAGCTTTGGTCTGTTTATCCTTATGATGGTCCTGGTGAGGCCTGTTCTGACGGAACCGTTAGCCAAAATCGTGGCCGCCATGGCAGGGGTATTCGGGAAGCTGACTGGGACATTCTCCGCCTTTTTTCGTTACGGGGTCCTGTTCATCCATTCGAAAGGAGGCTCCATAACACTCCAGGTGGATTTTGAATGCTCCGGCATCATCGAGATCATGGCCTTTTTATCTTTGCTTTCGTTCTATCAGGTCTACACGGTGAGAGAGAAGCTTCTCACGGGGATCCTGGGCACAGTCGCCATCCTTCTTGCCAATGCGCTGCGGATCCTGGTGATCTGTGAGCTGCTTTATTTCGGCGGCATCAGCATGTACTTTATCGCTCATGCTTTTGTGGGAAGGCTGATCTTCTACGGATTGAGCGTGGTGCTGTATTTCTATGTGTTTACAAAGCCCCAGATCATCCGGATGACGGTGGGGAAATTCAAATACGGAGATGGCGGACAGGCTTCTTAATTCTTTTGTTTTCTGGGCGGCATGGATTATCATTCCGGTGATCATGGAGATCCTGCCTTCTCTGGGCAGTGTTCTGATCCTGTGGAAAAGGAAGTTCTTCCAGCCGAAGGATAAGGCTCCCGGATTCTTTCCGGAGATCACCATCATCGTGCCGGTGTATAATTCCAGCGCGACGCTGGAAGCCTGCATTCGTTCCATTCACGAAAGTTCCTATCCGAATGACCGGATCAGCGTATATCTTGTAAACAATCAGAGCAAGGACAACAGCTTCAAGGTCTATTCCGAGTGCCAGAAAAAATATGAAGACCTTCATATGAGCTGGATGAACGCGGAGCAGGGCAAGAGCAGGGCGCTGAATCTTGCCCTGTACAACAGCGGCGGAAAATATATCATCCATATCGATTCCGACGGTTTTCTGGAAAAGGATGCCTTAAAAAATCTGGTGAGCCGTTTCGAGAACGATCTGAAGGTGAATGTCATGACCGGCGCGATCCTGACGGATCCGAAGCTGATCGAGGAATACCCGAAGGGGCTGTCCAGATTCTTAAGAAAGCTGGAGTTTGTGGAATACGCCCAGGCCTTCCTTGCGGGCAGGAATTACGCATCGGATATGAACGCCATCTACACCCTGTCCGGCGCCTTTTCCGCCTTCCGGAAATCTGCGGTATTAAGGTCCAGGATGTACAGCACCGATACGATCTGTGAGGACACCCAGATCACCTTTCAGATGAAATATCTGCAGCATGAGCAGGTCCGTATCTCCGAAAAATCGCTGTTTTTCGTGGATCCCATAGAGGATCTGAATAAGCTGTATACCCAGAGGCAGAGATGGCAGAGGGGCTCTCTGGAGGTCTCCAAGATGTTTCTGGAGGAGAAGATGGTTCCCTCCAAAATGCTTACGGATGTGAATGTCAGGACCCTGATGTACGATCACACCTTTGCCTTTCCCAGGCTGATCTGGTATCTGGCCCTGATCTGCCTGATGTGCCTCGGGTTTTCCGCCGGGACCATCATGATCTCCATGGCTTCCATCATGGTGCTGTACTTTGTCTGCGGATATCTGTACTATTTCGCTATCCTGGGATTTCTGGAGGATTTCCCGGAGCTGAGAAGCTATTACAGGAAGCAGTGGTGGGTGATCCCCTTTCTGCCCGTTTTCAATTTGTTCGTATTTTTCATCCGCTTTGCGGGAGTGATCAATTCCATCGGCACGGATTCCGCCTGGAGGACCAAAAACCTTACGGATGAGGCGGAAGCCTTTACGGATACCCTGCGGAAGGATCACGAAGTATTTTTTGATAAGCTCAGTCAGATCCGCTCCTTTGTGAATACGGAGGAGGCTGATACAATGGAGGAATACAAGGCAGCAGATGGCAAGGATCCGGAGCAAAACAAAACAGCCGGAAAGAAAAGAAAAGCCGAAAGGAAACGGGGAAGGATCAAAGCAAAAGAGCCTGCCCGTCATACAGAAGACAGAGGAGAAGAAACAGCCGGAAAGCCCGAAGCCAAACAGTGGGGAAGGAGCAAAGCCCGGATCCGGAAGAAAGACAGAGGGAAGACTGAAGAGGTTCTTCGCTCAGCATAAGGACACCTGGGTGCTGGCCGCCCTGGCAGTGTTTGCGGCCTTTCTGTGCGGTTTTTTTTTCTGGATACAGATCAGAAACTATGACGAGGGAATGCTGGAGATCTACGCCAACCAGCAGGATGCCTTTGTGCAGCTGACGCTGGATCAGATCAATCTTCTGGGAGGTCATTCCGAGGAGAAGATCATTTCCGACATTCTGGGGACTCTGGACGCTTCCTCGGACCGTTTCTGGACCCTTGCCAGGAATCAGGCCATGATCTTTGTGCGGGATGTGGCGGAGACCAACAGCTATAAGGGCTTCGACGAGAAGACCTATTTTGTCTCGGATTCCGCCAGGGAGTTTATCGACGGTCTTTCCGTAAACCGTGTGGCCCACAGGCTCATAGAACAGAACGAAAGAGAGTATGTGGCCAGCGGCACCGTCTTTCAGTACAGCGGTCAGGAATACGTGATCTGCCTTTTGACCAACAGGGATGTGATCCTGGATGAAAATCTGTATCTGAACGCCAAGATCAATCTTCACATCATGCTGCTGTTCTTCCTGGCGCTGTTTGTGGTTTCCGTGGTGGCGGCCACCCTGCGGCTGGACAGGTTCAAGCGGGAAAAGGCTGTCACGGAGCAGGACAACAGGATCCTTCGCACCATGGCGGAGCGGCTGAACAACAGACTGGAAAAGAAGGAGCTCTATGACACCTCCCTGGCGGTGTTTGACAAAGAGCTTTTAGGCGACTTTCTGGACAGGCTGAAGAAAAAGAAGGCCTATCCCTGCACTCTGGTGATGGTGAGCTTCCGTTCCGCAAGAGAGAGAAAGCTGTTCCTCCAGGCAAGCCAGCTGACCATGAAGCAGGATGTTGTAAGGTTTTCCGAGGGAGGCAACCAGCTGATCTTTGTGGGGTTAAGAACCGACGGCGCAAGCCTTGTCCGCCGTATGGAAGCGCTGTTTCCCGGAGGCATGAAGGTGGATGAGATCATCGATGCAGGCTCCGAGGCGGATCACGGCAAACTTGTGGAATTCTTGAAGAGGACGGCATGAATCATAAGGTTTTCGCGCAATACCAGTTTAAATACTATCTGAACGGGTCCCATTATATCTTTATCGACGGCAGGCAGGGTCAGGCCCATCCCCATACCTGGGAATACATCCTGACGATCCTGATCTACAAGGACAGCTTCCTGGAATTCAACGTTTTTGAAAAGGCCATTGAACGTTTCTTTTCCGCGTATCAGGGGCAGACTCTCAACGAGGTGAAGCCCTTTGATGTGATCATGCCGACGCTGGAAAACATGGTGGACTATTTTGGGGAGCAGCTGCGGGAAGTGATCCGGGAGACCGGGGGAGAGCTGATCAGGATCGAAGGAAGTGAGACCCCCACCAGAAGCTATGTGATCTCCTTTGAACGGGATTCCCTGTTCATGACCAATATTGCCCACTACACCAGGGATAGCGTGGACCGGATCTTCGATCATCTCCTGGACGGGGATCTTTCTCAGGATAGCGCTCATTGAAGTCAAAAAAGCTTCTGATCAATCTGCTGATCACCTTCCTGTCGGCGGCGCTTTTTCTCGCAGTCTCGTATCTTGTGGTATATTTCACAAGGCAAAACGGCTATTATCCTTCCGGCACCGACACCATGTGCCATCTCTATAAGGGAGATCTGCTCTACCGGGAGATCCTCTCGGGAAATCTCTATCCCCTGTTTGACCGTCTCTGGTACAATGGTGTGGAGATGATGCGCTACTGGGCGCCTCTCCCCGTGTACGCCATCGCCCTTTGCATCGGATTGGGAGGCGGTTCGGTAACAGAGGGGTATCTTTGGTTTTTATTTCTGATCTGCCTGTTCGGAGCGCTGGTCTGGCTCAGGCTTGGGTTTTACTATCGAAGGCCCCTGTTCGGGTGCTTTCTCGGGCTGCTCTGGTTTTTCATGCCGAACAATCTCTATGCCATGTACGGAGAAGGGAATCTTCCCAGATCCCTGTGCATGGTGTTTCTGCCTCTCTTTGTCCATTATGTCCATTCCTATCTGGATCAGGACAGGGTACAAAGCCTTCCGAAGCTGATCCTTGTGTTTTCCCTGATGGCTCTCTGCCATATGGGATATGCGGGGATGATCGCTCTTTCCGTGCTGATATGGCTCTTGTTTGAAGGGCTGTTGAACCACCGCATGAGGAAGTGCTTTCACGTTTTTGTCTGTATGCTCCTTGGCTTTTTATGGACCGGCCTCTGGGCCTATGCCTCCCTTCAGGGGGGCATCACCTCCACGGATTCCTCCCAGGTCATGCAGGGCTTTTTCCAGCCCCTCCTTCTTTCCGTCAATCCCTTTTACCGCCTGACTCCCGGGGGCATCACCAGCTTTTATTTCGGACTTGCGGCCTTTCTGGTGGCGCTGTTTGGACTGTTCTTCAGCCACAGAAGAGAAATGACGGGCTTTGCCGCCTCCCTTGTGATCCTGATCTGCACCACAAGCAGCATGTATCCCGTGCTGGTGCTGCTGCCGGGAAGCCAGTATCTCTGGATGCTGCGCTTTATTTCCATAGCCCTTTGCCTGATCCTGTTCCATCTGCTTTTGTGGAACACCTTAAAGAAGGGGTTTCTGGCAGTCTGCTGCGTATTGCTTGTGCTGGACTGCATTCCCTCCCTTCAGCTGATCTTAAACGACCAGAGCGGTCTTCCGGTGGAACAGCGGCTTCAGGAGACTTCGGATGAGACCCTGATCACATACGCAAAGACCATCACCATCCAGCGGATCGCCCTGATCGACGAGAGCACCTTGGGCTCCATGGCGCCCTTCCTGATCTCCGATCACGGGGAAGCAAAGGCCACCTCCTTCGGCGCGGGCTTCCAGTCCGCGGTGACAGCCCCCAATATCGTCCGTCTGAACGAGGCGGTGGATCTGGAATGCTATCCCTATCTCTTTGACAGATGCCTGGAGCTGGGCAATGATACGGTGCTGATCAAAACCGCTGTATTAAAGGCCAACGCGGACGGGCTGGAACGGCTGGATCAGGCCGCCGAAAGCGTAGGCTACCAGCTGATGCGGGACAACGGGGGCTACCGTGTCTATCACATTCAGACTCCCGAGCAGTTCGGAGTCAAAACAAAGTACGACAGCATAGGGATCGGGAAAGCGGCCGGTGCCCTGGCGCTGTATTTCCCGAACATGGAGGAGGGCTCCTCCGATTCTCTGGACGACTACAGCTTTGATGAGCTGAGCGCCTACAAACTGATCTATCTGGATGGCTTTCAGTATTCCGACAGGGAGAGGGCAGAGCAGCTGGTGAAAAATCTCTCGGAGAGGGGGATCCGGATCATTATAGAGGCAAGCGGCATCCCTCTGGATCGGCATACAGGGATCCGGAGCTTCCTCGGCGTTACGACCTCCTGGATCCGTTTCAAAAACGGCTATCCGGATCTTTATACCACAGAAGGCC
>CAMNLO010000050.1 GCA_946543095.1 uncultured bacterium | reverse complement strand
AGGAGAAAAATCAAATGACACCATCCGGAACGATCCAAACAACGAAAGTGTTCATGAACGGCAGAAGCCAGGCAGTACGCATACCTGCCGAGTATCGGTTTGAAGAAGATGAGCTGTTCATAAATAAAATAGGGAATACTCTTATGCTGACACCAAGATCCGCCCTGGTGAACACTCTGCGCCAGGGAGCCGCAATGGTTTCCGACGACTTTATGGCAGACGGCAGGCCTGAGGAGATACTTTCAGTCAGGGAAACATTATGATGTATATGCTTGATACCAATGCGGTTATCATGGGGTTGAGACACCCAGATTGGCCGATCGTTTCCAGATTGGAGCAGCATGTCGGAAGAGATCTTTGTATCTCCGCAGTTACTTTGGGGGAACTGGAATACGGCATAAAAAAGAGCCGGGATCCTGAGAAAACCCGATTCGGTGTTTACCAGTTTCTTGCCGGGATCCGTATTCTGGATTTCGACTCGGAAGCGGCAAAACATTTTGGCGATATTTATGGAGATCTGGAGCTGCGGCATCTGCGGATCAGCGACAGAGATACCATGATCGCCGCCCATGCAAGGTCGCTGGGATACACTGTCATCACCAACAATACCAGAGAGTTTTCCCGGGTTCAGGGCCTGAAATATGAAGACTGGAGCTCCTGAATGAACCGGCGCTCCTAATACGTCATCCCCGGATTGTAATTCCAGTAGATATCCGGGCCGGGGACCCAGGTGTACTCATAGAGATTGTACATCCGGACATTGCCGGAATACCCGTCCATAAAGCCGTAGGTAAGCCATATCTTTTCTCCCTCCTTCTCTCCCTCCGGAAAGGAGCCCTGCAGGGAGAGAAAGCAGTTGGTGGGACGGATATAGACATTGGGATCCCCGTCCTTTTCCGCTTCGGGCATCTGAAAGCTTTCCACCGGCGCTGAGACGGAGGAACGGGCGAAATACACCTTGGGGTCCACCTTCACGCCGTATTTCCCGGAGTCGAAGTCTATATCCGACAAAGCCAGGGCCCCGATGACCCTGCCGGTCTCCGGATCCGGCTCCTTTAGGAATTCCACCTGCAGCTCCTTATAGAAAAAGTCCCCGGCATATTCCGAAGGGGCAAGACGGAATCTTGGGATCCGGACCCGCTGGAGCTCCCCGTCCTTTGTAAAGGTGTAGACCATCTCCTGGCCTTCCACGCCGTAGCGCTCCGCTTTGATGGTCATATCCCCGTCCCGGACCTCTTTTCCGTCTCCGCCGATATAATGCACGTCCGTCATGATCCAGTGGCCGGGGTATTCTTCCTTTTCGTAATCGGGATCCCCCTCATGATCCTCCGGCTCGGAGGCTTTGATGGAAGAGGGATCCAACGCTCTGAAGGTGTATTCGTAGAGGTAACGGGTCAGCAGGGTATCGTCGGATGCGAACACATCCAGCACGGCCCAGATCCTGTCCCCTTCCGTCACAAGACGGGGAAAGGCGCATTCCGCCCTGTAATAGTACTCCAGATCTCCGTCCGAGCCCTCTGCGCGGTCTTCGATACCGTCCGTATTCTGGTTGAAATGATTCATCTCCACGGGATCATAGCTGCCCTGGGTCTTCTTGAAGTATTCTCTCACCGTAAGCTTCTCGGACAGCTCTCCGGTTCCCTCTTCTGCATCGGCAAAATAGATGGCGGCGAACACGTTCTTATCCTCTTTCATGTTCTGAGGCTCCAGACGGAAGGTCAGATCCGCCGCAAGGATCCCCCCGGCCGTATAGGTGTCCTCGAAATCCCAGCGCCAGATATCATAGCCGTTGGGGAACTCTTCCCCGAAGGTGCGCTCATCCGTCAAAGTCCAAAGGCCGGGATTGACGGACTCTGCCCCCGCGCCGCCGCTGAAGGACTTCCCCGCAGGGTCAAACCGGTATTCTCCCAGGGCGGGAATGCTTCGGTAGGCCTCATATCCGGACACATCCCGTTCTGTTTTGCCTGTTAAGGAATCCTCTTCCTGTGTATCTTCCGGCTCCTCCTTGTTTTTCTTTTCCTTCTTTCCGGAGTTTTTCTCTCCCGGCTGATAGTCCCTGCCTTCATAGCCTGCCTGGTAGGCTTCCCTTATGCCATCCACAAGGCCGCAGCCGGACAGGACCAGTACGGACGCGAGCACCACTGCCGGCAGTTTTTTCCATTCGGTCCTCATACCCTTTCCTCCCGCTTCCCTCACTCAGGATCCACAAACTGCTCGATCTCCGGCGTCCAGTAATGATTCCCGTTGTTGTCCGTGATCCGGTAGGCGGCGCTGACCACAGCGTCCTCCAAAAGCACATTGCTCACCTCGATCCTGCTCATCTTATGCTCCAGTTCCATGGATTCCCCGAGATAATAGTTGTTCAGGAAATTCCCCTGATAGTCATAATAATCACAGATAAAGTCGATCTGATCCTCCTTCTTCAGATCAAAAAGATCCGAGGTCATCTCCTTTTCCGACAGGTCCGCTCCGGTCCCCTCTTCAATGGCCTTCGCACCCTCCACATAGCCCTCGGGGGTGTCGGAATCAAAGACCAGGATGATGTTTGCCCTCTCTTCATTTACAAAGGCGGGGACATAGCCCACCATGCGGTAGTCCCCCTCATCGTACATCACGGGGTCGGAGGCATGGTCATGGGTGGCCAGATGATAATAGGCCACGGTATGGCCATCCAGCGCCAGCCAGGTCCCGTCATACTGCCCGATGAGATTTAAGTCATCGTCAAATTCAAAGAAGGCGTCCAGCCCCAGATCGATAAAGCCCTCGCCGTCGTCGAAGAACACGTTCAGCTTGACGATCTCGATATTCTCCCAGTCCTCATCCGAGAGCTTCAAAACATCCACCCCGTCGCCGTTCTTCGACCACACTATCTTTGAGGGATCGATCAGGGTTTCCCCTCCTCCCCCCTCCGCAAGGGATTTTACCTGGGTCTCTGCCATATCCTCCGCAAAGGAGGGTATGATGCCGCTCTCCCCGGAGAGCAGCGTTTTTGCCGCCACTCCTGCGGCCCCCGCAGCCGCGATGGCCGCCCCTCCTTTGGCGATATTCTTCACCAGCTCCAGGGACTCGCCCTCCTCATCTTCCTCCCCGTCCTTTGAGGAAGACTTTGAGGACTTGGATGATTTTTTGGAGGATTCCGCATCCGAGTCGGAGCCCTTCTGGAAGCCGCTCACCACATTCCGCACGATCTCCCCGCTGCTCTCAAAAAACCGGTCCCAGTCCCCGTCAAAGCCCAGATAGACGATGAGCACCACGATGGCGGCCATGACGATGAGAAAGCCCACAAGACTGAAGCCTCCGCCGCCGCCTCTACCGTATTGATCTAGTCCCGGACGGCCCTGATAGCCCCCGGAATTACCCACGGGACCCCCAAGGTTTAAACCGCTGCCCCTTCTGCTGACGGAAGAGGAACCGCCGGAAACATGCTTCTCCCTGCTGGTGGGACGGGAAGACCCCGAACTGCCCGATCTTTGCATGATGAACCTCCCATAGTCAAAACTGCACAAAAATGAGTGTGGTCATTCAGCTTTTATTGTATGTTTTTTGCTGCAAAGGGGGAATATGAAAAACCTTTTTGTCCTTGCCAAAACTGGCACGATAACTGCCGGAATGCTTGCTTTCAGATAACGATATGTTACAATACAGCTATGATCGCGGAAAAACTGGATCTCTTAATGAATCTGACCAATACAAAAAACTCCGAGCTGGGACGGGCCGTCAGCTTTGACGCTTCCTACATCGGCAGGATCCGGAGCGGCAAACGCGGGATCCCCAAACATCAGCCCATCATTGAGCCGGCGGCAGCGTATTTTGCGAGAAACCTGAAGGAAGGCTACCAGAAAAAGGCGGCCCAGGATCTGCTCTGCGGCGGCAGGCCGCTGCCGGAAGACAAAGGAGCCCTGACAAAACTCATCGTCTCCTTCCTTCTTTCCGACACGCTTTCGGAATCCGACTCCGTGGGACGTTTTATCAAGGATCTCTCCAATCTGCAGCCTGCTCCGGTGCTGCCCCCGATGGCGGAAAACGGGAATGCATTAAGAAGCGACCTGCTGCAAAAGTCCGGCGCGGAATGCTTTTACGGCAACGCGGGAAAGCGAAAAGCCGTGGAACTGTTCCTGACGGAGCTGCTCTCTCTGAAGACTCCCGTGACCTTCCTGCTCCATTCCGACGAGGACATGAGCTGGCTCTACCGCCGTTCCTGTTTGTGGCCCCCGGCCGCATGGCCCTGATCTCCGATTCCGTGGGGCATGACACGGAGGGGATGCTGAATCTCCTGATCAGAGAACCCGACACCGTAAACGCCCTGGAACAGGAATTCGTAAACCTGTTCCGGCTCTGCAGACCCCTGATGACGGTCTCCCGGGGCCGGGAACAGGGGGGGATTCCCCTTCCTCCCATGAATGACAGGCAGGAGACTGTTTACATCGCATCCTGCGTTCCCTATCTGCCGGATCCCAAGGACACTGCGGAACGGGAATTCATCGAACTGATCCATCTGCCGGAGATACAAAGCCTGAGAACAGACTGATCGCGGCTCATTTTCCCAGCGGATGGAAAACTCATGGAACAGCAGCTGTCCCCCGGGGAGACTGTTCTGTTTTTTGAACATGTACAGAAACGGCTTAAGAAAGACCCCCATTTCCTGATCCGCTTCTCCGGACAGGTTCCTGATAATATCATCCTGGTGGCGCAGGAGTCCTCCGGCGCTTTCCTCTGCCGCGCCTCCGCCCCCTACACTTCCTTCTATGTGCAGGAGCCCGGCATGACCGCTTCCTTCTACGAGTATCTCTTCCGCCACACCTTCGGGAGAACTGGCAGGGAGGAAAGCATCGAAGTTCTCGGGCGGTATCTGGAGGCCTTACGGGAACAGCCCCGATAGCTTTTCCGGACATTTTCCGTCTCTGATCAAACAGCCGCTGTACTGATCAGCGAAGGATCCCGGACAGAGCCTCAGCGGGCAGACAGCAAAGAAAACAAAAAGACGCTGATCAGAAGAAGGATGATGAACGTCAGGACATGGAATACCGTTATGGCGCCGAAGACACGAAAACTTTTGGGGTCTTCCTCCTTTGAGGCACGGACTAACATCCACACGCCAGCTGCGATGTTCACAAGGGCAGGCAGCGCCAGAAACAGGATGATATAGATCAGTATGCAGATCAAAAACACAGGGACAAACCTGCCGCCGCCCTGTCCATGGATCACTGTCCCCAAAATGACGATATCATCCAGGAAAAGTACACAGAACACCGCAACGGCGATGACTGCAATAATTAACTTTTGCGCGATCCCCTTGTGTCTGAACATTTGTTTTCTCAGAATTCGGCAGCCCGGAAGGTCCTGAACAGATCCTCAATGCTGGCTAGCTCATCCACCCATTCCTGGGCGGAGCGGTAGGTGTCTCTTCTCAACAGGGAGGTCCTGTCGAAGATCATGGTGGAGCAAAGGGCCTCCATCCGCTCTCTTCCCTTCCCCAGCTCATTGTATTCGATCAGCGTGGAAAAGCCGCAGGCCCTGTTGAAGCTGGCGGTGGCAGTAAAACCGATCACATCCGACAAGAGCTGCTTTTTGATGCTTTCCTTTAAGCCGGGCACGCCTCTGTACTGCTTCTTTGCGTCCTTTTCGAAGCACTCAAAGAAGATCCTGCAGTATTCCTCAAAGATATCCCGCATGGTGATCAGGCACCACTGCTTGAATTCCGCTCTTTTTTCTTCGCTCTCGAAGGATCTGTAGGTGGCACAGATATACTGGGAAAGGAAATTGCTCTCCAGATACCCCAGGTCTGATGCGAAGGGGCCGCAGAAGGTGTATTCCATATCGATGACCTTCATCTCCTTCTCGTCCAGCATGATGTTGGAGGTGTGGAGATCCGCGTGGACAAAGGTCTCGCCGTTGGTGATATATTTGCGCTTCAGCTCGTATCTGGCCTCCACCACCTGGGGATCCAGCACCAGCTTTTTCACGAAGGGAACGAATTCCGGCTCGATGATGACGCCGAAATCCTGCTCCTGGTCCGCCGTGGAGATAAACAGGATATCGTCCATCACATTCCGCATTTTGTGGTTCATGAAATGGACCGTCAGATCCCGGAACATCTTGGTGCTTAAATAGTATTCCGAGGTATAAAAATGGGTCTTTGCCATGAATTCCGCGATCTTTGTGGCAAAGCCCGGATAGATGATGTTTTTGTTCAGCTGGAAACGCATGATCTTCAGCCTGGACACATCCTCCACCGCCATGACGCAGTTCTCATCATCATAGAAATACAGCTTCGGCACATACTGGGGAACGATGGCCCCCCGGATCTTCATGCTGTCATATTCCAGCTTTCCCCTGTTTAAGGGCAGATCGAATTCCTGTGTTTTGCCGACCCTTCCGTGGACATCTCCCTGCTTTAAGATCAGCTTTGTTTTCCCGTCGCTGACCTTATAGATAAAATTGATGAAGCCGTCTCCGTCCTCCTCTAAGGAGCCCTCCCCCACCATGTAGATATCCAGCGGTCTGGAAAAATCCATGGAGGGCATTCTTTCCTTCAGGTATGCGGTAATGTTTTCTTTTGTCAGCTGAAGCATACAATACCCCCGATCCGGTGCGCCTGTCACCAGGTAAATCGACTTTGTTGTTTGTGAAACTTTTCTGCTGCGTTGCAGCCCTTCCCCGTCTTATACTAGCCGTCCAACTTGTAGTGATCCACGATCCGTGATCTGTCATACAGCACCAGATCCCTGGCGATCAGCTCCTGCTTTCCCTTTTCCACCCGGATCACATTGATGGAACAGTTATAAGGAGTCACTCCCTGCCAGAAATCATGCCTGTCTTCGTAAAAGCGGTTTAACATTCCCCTCAGGGCGCAGCCATGGGTGGAGACCATGATGATCTTATCCTGCAGCTTCGGATCCGTAAGGATGCTCTGGAGCGCCGCGTCCGTTCTCTCGATCATCTCCCGGATCGTTTCCCCACCATGGGGTCTGAAGGCAAAGGGATCCGTGAAAAAGCGGTTGAATTCTTCAAAGGGAACCGGGATCTCATAATTCCTTGAGCGGCTGCCAAGTCCCTCCCATTCCCCGAAGCTCATTTCCATCAGACCGTCCATCAGGATCTTTTTCGGCCGCTTATGGAACAGCTTTGCGGAGGGAGCGATGCAAAGCTCCCCGGTGCGCTTTGCCCTTTTTAAGGGGCTGGTGAACAGATAATCAAAGGGGATCCCCTTTAAGGCTTCCCCGGTTTCCTTCCCAAGGGCGATGCCGTTTTTATTCAGAGGCTCGTCATAGCGGCCCTGGAGTCTGCCCTGCACGTTTAAGTTCGTTTCTCCGTGCCGGATGATGTACACCAGCATCAGAAATTCCCCCAGGTGCTGTCCGCGCCGTGCTGCTTCGCCTGGCTCAAAAACCCTGCCCCTGCGTCGTCTGAGAGGGCTCTTCTATAGATCAGGATCGGATAGAAGCCATCCGTGTTTTCTTCCTTCAGCTCAAACCCGATATTCTTTAAAAAGGGTTCTTTGGTCTTGTTGGTGGCGTTGTAGCTGACCTCCTTCACACCCTTTTGCGCAAGATATTCAAAGATATGCTCCAGGATCTCCTTCACCTGATCCTTGTCCTCAGCCTGGGTCTCACATCCCACGAAATTCGCGTAGGGGTTAAATTCCGGATCCCTGCCCGCATCCAGATCCCTGATGGCGCTCTTGTCCGTTAAGTGGATCTTTCCGAGAAGGGTGCCTGCTTCGTCATACAGGCTCACATCCATGACTCCCAGGTCCCTCTCCTCTTCGTTCAGTTCCGGTACGATACGATAGTTGTCCATGTTCATCCTTCCCACTAATCTCCTTGTTCCAGATAATCCGGCAGCGGCATACTCTCCACCTCCCCTACGGGAGTGAAGAAATTCAGCTGCCCGGGTATCTCATTTTTTGTATCGATTCCCTGTTCCTCCGCCTTGCAGCGGCTCTTTCGCTTCATAAGCTCCACCGCATCGATGAGACGCAGTTTAAATTTCAGATCCGTGATCACCCTGCCCTTTTTGATGGTGGAGACCTCCACGGAAAAATCGCTGGCACGGTTCAAATCCTCCACTGCCTTATTGATATATCTGGCCATGAAGCGCTTGGTTTCCATATCCTGGGCATCATACATATATTTCAGATGCTCCAGGGATTCCACCACCTCAAATTCCCGCTGCATTTTATTGGAATAGCTGAAGGCAAAGGAACGCAGGTAGTCGTAGAGGATCCCGGTGGTGCTGTATTTGAAATAGATGGTGATGCTCAGCTCATACTGGGTGAAGTTCCCGGTTTTTTGCAGCTCCAAAAGAAAGGGCGCCATATCCGGGTCAAAATCCAGTGTCACCATCCCCTGTTTCCTCTTGAAGTGGACCTTCGTGATCCAGGACATGGTCACTTCTTCGTTTTCATTGGGCTTGTAATACCAGGATTTGTCACGCAGCTGCTGGCACCAGGCCTTTACGTGCTTATAATTCTCGCCGGAGGTGTCGTTTAAGCCGAAGGTCCTTAAGAATTCCTGAATGGAAAAGGTAATAGACGGCATTTCCGTGACATCCGGGCGGATCTTTGAGATGCTGAAATTCAGCACTCTCTGCGCTCCCAGGGTGAGTCCGGCCCTTGAGCGGCGGATCAGATCATTGGATTTTGCAACGATATAAGACCTGTTTTTATTCGTCTCTTCCAGTTCGTAATTATCCATAGAAGGTATTCTAAACAATATCTGGTATACAAGGCAATAGAGAAACCCCAATTCTTCGCATAAAAAGGGTACTTCTGCCTTATTTTATCGCATAAAAGCGGTACTTGAAAACCCCTTTTCGCATATTTCCGGTACTTATTGAGGAAGTGAGACCGTCTTTTGGGTACCAATTTCATGCGAATTATTTTGCTTTACATAATCATTAGACATAATCTGAAAA
>CAMNLO010000049.1 GCA_946543095.1 uncultured bacterium | reverse complement strand
TCTATTTTCCCGAACAGCACATGGCCCATAACATCTCCCAGAGAATGGTCATCGGTGATTCCGAGTACTATTATCATTTCCCCGAGGTGGTTTTTGAACGCCATATCATCCACCCCATGGAGGAGGAGGCTTTAAGGGAGGCCTTCCGGAAGATCGATGAGGGCTCCAAAGAGGAGATCGTGGAGTGCAGGGTGCTGGAAAAGGGCAGATATTACTGGAAGAGGCAGCGTCTTTCTTCCGTTTATGATGAAAGAGGGCAGCGCACCAGGGTCATTGTAACGGTGCTGGACATCCAGAACGAGATGGAGGCCAAGGAGGCCTTCCAGAAGCATCTGGAGGAGTCCATGTACACGGATTCCGGCACCATCGCCCTTTACCGCCTGAACCTGAGCCAGGACAGAAACAGCTTCTACAGCGAGAAATACGGCATGGGCCCTGTTTGGGAAAAGGTGAGCAGCATGGACCAGCTCATCCTTTTGCTGGAGGGAAAGGTCAGATCGGAGGATGCGGAGCTCCTGAAGGGCTTCCTCTCCGGAGAGAATCTGGTGGCGGAATACAGAAAGGGCAATTCCCTGATCTCCGAGGAGTTCCGCCTTTCGGTGGACAGCGGTATCGTCAGCTGGGTCCGGCTGTCCGTGGATATGCTGGAGAACCCCGCCACAAAGGATCTGGAGGCGGTGCTTTTCCTGAATGACGTGAATCAGGAGCATCTGATGCAGGACATGGTGACCTCCGTGGCGGCCAGGGACTATGACCTGCTGATCCTGTACTATGTGAATTCCGACCTGTATTTCAGGATCGAGGAGGGGGGCTCCCATACCGCCATCTACGAGACCGGAAATTTTTCCAAGGGTCTCAGGGAAAACTTTGAAGCGGCCCATGGCGGACCGGATGCCTTTGTTTACCTGAATGAGGATAATGAGGAGATTTCCGGAAATACGGTGTGGGAGAAGCTGACGGACGAGCAGGTCCTGAAGGCCCTGGAGACGGAGGAGACCTATCGGGTCCTGGTAAGGCTCCGGAAAAAGGACGGCAGCTATGTGCGCAAGCGCTTCAGCTACACCTACTACGACGCAGCGGATCAGATCGTATTCCTGACGGCCAGGGACAATACGGAAAGCTATCTGCTGGAGATGAATTCCAGCTCCAGGATCAGGGAGGCCTTAAGCGAGGCCAAAGAAGCCAACCGGGCGAAATCCGATTTCCTTTCCCGCATGAGCCACGATATCAGGACCCCCATGAACGGCATTATCGGCATGAGCAATATGATTGCGGAGGAGAGCGATCTGGCGGTGATCCGGGAGTACAATTCCGTGATCCAGACCTCCGCGGATTTCCTTTTGGGCCTGATCAACGATATCCTGGATATGTCCAAGATCGAAGCCGGGAAGATGGAGCTCCATCCCGAGTGGTGCAGCATCGACGATTTCCATCGCTATCTCCAGGCCATGATCATTCCTTTGTGTGAATCCAAGCAGCTGCATTTTAAGGCGGTCCTGCCAAGAAAATCCGAGATCTATGTGGACAGATTGCGGTTCAACCAGCTGTTTTTTAATCTGTTGTCCAATGCGGTCAAATACACTCCTCCCGGCGGAAATGTGGAGCTTCTCTTTATTTCCGAGCGCCCTGTGAACGGCCTTCTGAAAATGCATGCGGAGGTCAGGGACACGGGCATCGGCATGAGCCGGGAGTTCTGTGAGCATATCTTCGACGCTTTCTCCAGGGAGGAGAGGACGGATGTGAACCAGCAGCAGGGTACCGGCCTGGGCCTTGCGATCTCCAAGCAGATCGTGGAGCTCTTCGGCGGCAGGATCTGGGTGGACAGCATCGAGAACGAGGGCAGCACCTTCTCCGTGGAATTCCCCTGCAGGGTCCGGATCCCCATGGGCAGCCAGGAGATCAGCAGGCCTACGGAGCAGAAGCTCTCCGCCGATGAGGTGGATTTTACGGGCAAGCATCTTCTGCTTTGCGAGGACAATGCCGTGAACGCCAAGATCATCATGGCCCAGGTGAAAAAGCTGGGGATGGAAGTGGACTGGGTCAAGAACGGCGAAGAGGGGGTCAAAACCTTCGGCGGCTCCCTGCCCGGCACCTATGACGCCATCCTCATGGATATCCGGATGCCTGTCATGGACGGCTTAAAGGCCACCAGGATCATCCGTTCCATGGGGCATCCCGACGCCTCCTCCATTCCCATGATCGCCCTGACGGCCAATGCTTTCGACGAGGACAAACGGGAATCCATCAGTGCCGGCTTAAACCGCCATATTTCCAAGCCCATCCGGGCTGAGGAGTTCAGGCAGGCTCTGGCGGAATTACTGGGGTAATGGGATGATTTCAACTTTATCGAAATATGTGGGGGAGTATAAGCTCCCTTCCGTGTTATCTCCGTTATGCATGCTGGGTGAGGTGCTGATGGAGATGATCGTTCCCCTTCTGATGGCCACCATTGTGGACGAGGGCATCCAGAAGGGGGATATGCAGGTGATCCTCAGGGTGGGCCTGATGATGCTTTTCTGCGCGATCATGGGCCTGACCTTCGGCATTTTAAGCGGACACTTTGCGGCAAAGGCCTCCGCGGGCTTTTCAAAGAATGTCCGTTACGGTATGTTTGAGAAGATACAGGCTTTCTCCTTTGCCAATATCGATCATTTCTCCACAGCGGGTCTGATCACAAGGCTGACCACGGATGTGACGAATCTTCAGAACGCATATCAGATGATCCTCAGGATGTGCATCCGCTCTCCCTTCATGCTGATCATCGCCATGTGCATGGCCTTTTCCATCAATGCCAGGATCTCCATGATCTATCTGGGGGCAGTGTTCTTTCTGGGGCTCTGCATTGCCTGGATCGTGTCCCATGCCATGCGTTATTTTAAAGAGGTCTTCCGGAAATACGATGAGCTGAATGCCTCGGTGCAGGAGAATGTGACCGGGATCCGGGTGGTGAAGGCCTATGTGAGGGAGGACTACGAGATCGGCCGCTTCGGGAAGGCTGCGGAGAATATCTACAGGATGTTTGTGCGGGCGGAGAATCTGGTGGTGCTGAATATGCCCCTGATGCAGATCACGGTGTACTCCTGCATTCTCGGCATCTCCTATCTCGGGGCAAAGCTCATTGTCCAGGATGTCCTCACCACAGGGGAGCTCATGAGCCTCCTGACCTACTGCATGAATATACTCATGAGTCTGATGATCCTGTCTTTGATCTTCGTGATGCTCACCATGAGCTCTGCCAGCGCGGAGCGCATCAGCGAGGTGCTGAAGGAGGAGCCCACCCTGAAGAACCCTCCTGAGCCCTGCTTTGATGTGGCTGACGGCGGGATCTGCTTCGAGGATGTTTCCTTCCGCTATCATAAAAGCGCCGAGCGGCCGGTGCTTTCCCATATCGACCTTTCCATCCGCTCCGGCGAGACCATCGGCATCATCGGCGGCACGGGCAGCGCGAAATCCACTTTGGTGAGCCTCATCAGCCGCCTCTACGACGCGGACGAGGGAAGAGTCCTGGTGGGGGGGAAGGATGTGAGAAGCTACGACCTGAAGACCCTCAGGGACAATGTGAGCGTGGTGCTGCAGAAGAATGTGCTGTTTTCCGGCACCATCCTGGAAAATTTAAGATGGGGCGATGAAAACGCCTCCCCGGAGGACTGTAAAAGAGCCTGCAGGCTTGCCTGCGCCGATGAATTTATCGAGAAGCTGCCGGAAGGGTATGAGGCCAGGGTGGAGCAGGGTGCGGCCAATTTCTCCGGAGGACAGAGGCAGAGGCTGTGCATCGCCAGGGCTCTTTTGAAAAAGCCGAAGATCCTGATCCTGGATGATTCCACCAGCGCTGTGGACACCGCCACGGACGCGAAGATAAGGAAGGCCTTTGCGGAGGAGCTGCCGGAGACCACAAAGCTGATCATCGCCCAGCGGATCGCCAGTGTGATGAATGCGGACAGGATCCTGGTGATGGATGACGGGACCGTGGGAGGCATCGGCACCCATGAGGAGCTGCTCGGATCCAACCGGGTGTACAGACAGATCTACGAGCTGCAAAGCGGCGGGAATAAAGACTTTGATAATTAGGGTCGAACAGTCATCGATCATGTGTGCATCAATCGATTTACGACCTTGAGCCCCGTATTATCAAATGAGAGAGTATGATGGAGAACAGGCAGAAAGAAAAAGTTCATGAAGTCCGGGGGCCCGGGGGCGGCGCGGGAAAATTTGCGAAGCCTCCGAAGCTGAAGGATCCCGGGAAGGTGGTAGCAAGGCTTTTGTCGGAGGTGTTTCGGGATTATCTGCCCCAGCTTTTTATCGTGGGCCTGCTGATCGTGGGAAGCGTTCTGGCAAATGTCCGGGGGACCCTGTTTCTCCAGACCCTGATCGACGACTATATCACCCCCATGGCGCTCTCCGGGAAGGAAGCGGATTTCGGCCCCCTGACCGGGGCGATCCTGAGGATGGCCCTGATCTATCTTCTGGGAGCAGCCTGCGCCTTCGGCTATGCCAGGACCATGGTGTATGTGGGGCAGGGGGCCCTGATGGGCCTGCGCAAAAGGCTGTTTACCCACATGGAGCGCCTCCCCATCCGCTATTTCGACACCCATTCCCACGGGGATATCATGTCCGTCTACACGAATGACGTGGACGCCCTCAGGCAGATGATCTCCCAGGCGCTCCCCTCTCTTCTGGAAAGCATGATCACCATCGTATCCGTGCTGTTGGGGATGTTTGGCATGAGCATCATCCTGACGGCAGTCAGTATCGGCATGGTAGTGGTGATGCTGCTGTGCACAAGGATCCTCATGGGGAAGAGTTCCGCCTATTTCCGGAAGCAGCAGGAGTCTTTGGGGGCTGTGAACGGCTATATCGAGGAAATGATGTCCGGGCAGAAGGTGGTGAAGGTTTTCAGCCATGAGGAAAAGAGCCTGGCCCGGTTTAAGGACCTGAACGAGGAGCTTTGCGACGCGGCCTTTCAGGCGAACCGTTTCGCCAATATCGTGATGCCGGTGACGGCCCAGCTGGGGAATGTCAGCTACGTGATCTGTGCCATTATAGGAGGGATCTTGACCGTCCACCATATCGGCAGTCTCACCATCGGCCGGCTGGCCAGCTTTCTGACCTTCAACAAGAATTTCAACCGTCCCCTGGGGCAGATCAGCTCCCAGTTCAATTCCATTATCATGGCCATGGCAGGGGCGGAGAGGATCTTTGCCCTGCTGGATGAGGAGCCGGAGAAGGATGAGGGCTATGTGATGCTGGTGAACGCGGAAAGGCAGCCTGACGGGACTCTGCGGGAGACCTCGCACCGCACCGGGGAATGGGCCTGGAAGCATTATCACAAGGACACGGACACCACGGACTACAAGCCCCTTCTCGGCAAGGTGACTCTGGACGGGGTGGATTTCGGCTATGTGGAGGACAAGCTGGTGCTCCACGATATCAGGCTGTACGCAAAGCCCGGCCAGAAGATCGCCTTTGTGGGCTCCACCGGAGCCGGCAAGACCACCATCACCAATCTGCTGAACCGGTTCTACGATATCCAGGACGGCAAGATCCGCTACGACGATATCAATATCAACAAGATCAAAAAAACGGATCTGAGAAGGTCTTTGGGCATGGTGCTGCAGGACACCCATCTGTTTACCGGCAGCGTCCGGGACAACATCCGCTACGGGCGTCTTGACGCCACGGATGAAGAGGTGATCGAAGCGGCGAAGCGTGCCAACGCAGACGGCTTTATCCGCAGGCTTCCCGAGGGGTATGACACGCTGCTGACCGGGGACGGAGGAAGTCTCTCCCAGGGGCAGAGACAGCTGCTTTCCATTGCCAGGGCCACAGTGGCGAACCCGCCGGTATTGGTGCTGGATGAGGCCACCTCCTCCATCGACACCATGACGGAGAAGATCGTGCAGGAGGGCATGGACAATCTGATGCGGGGACGCACCACCTTTGTCATCGCCCACCGCCTTTCCACGATCCAGAACAGCGATCTCATTGTGGTGCTCCATGAGGGGAGGATCCTGGAGAAGGGGAACCATGAGGAGCTGATGGCGATAAAAGGACGGTATTATCAGCTGTATACCGGCAATCAGGCGTCAGGGGGAGAGGAGAACGGATGAAAAAAGCAAAGATCCCGAAGATCATCAAAAGCTATCAGTATCGGCTGGGAAATAATAAAGCGGTGGGAAATCCCGGGTCAGGAGGCTATTCGGATGAGGTGCCGAAATGGTACAGGCTCCAGGCCGAGCTCTATGAGCAGGGAAAGCACCATCAGCTGGTGGGGGCATCAGATCCCGACGATGAAGGAGCGGGGGGTCATCAGGAGGGCAGTACCTTCTGGTCTGCGGAGGATTATGAAGGAAAGCAGCGACTGACTGAGGATGAATGGGGAAAATATGTGTCGGAGCATGATATCTTTCTCCCCACCCAGGCCCAGTCGTATATTGATTCCCTGAAGGAACAGGGGCTGATATGAACGAATACGGAGGCAGGCATTGAATCGTGAAGAGGAACGGCAAACCGGATTAACTCCCTATCTGAATTATCTGTCTGTCTGGGCATTATCCTTCGGCTGCGCAGTGGGCTGGGGGGCTTTCGTCATGCCCGGGACCACATTTCTTCCCATTGCGGGGCCTTGGGGCACCAGCCTCGGGATCCTGATCGGCGCAGTGGTGATGTTCATCATCGGCGTAAACTACCATTATCTGATGAAGGCCTACCCGGATGCCGGGGGCACCATGACCTACACCATTAAGGCCTTCGGCTATGACCACGGCTTCTTAAGCTCCTGGTTTCTTGTGCTGGTGTATATCGCCATTGTCTGGGCCAACGCCACGGCCCTGGCCCTCATCGGCAGAAACCTGCTGGGGGACATGTTCCAGTTCGGCTTCCACTACCGGGTGCTGGGATATGATATCTTTTTCGGGGAGATGCTTCTTTCCGTCATGGCCATTGTGGTGCTGGGGCTGTGCTGCGTCTATGGAAAACGACTTTCCGCCATTCTGCAGACCGTGATGGCCCTGATCCTCTTCGGGGGGATCCTGACGGGTTTTTTCGCGGTGATGAAGATAACCCCCGGGGCCGCTTCGATCTTTACCCCGCCCTATGCCCCGGAGGGAGAACCTGCGTTACAGATCTTTCATATCGTTGCCCTGGCGCCCTGGGCGTTCGTGGGCTTTGAATCCGTCTCCCATTCCACGGAGGAATTCCGGTTTCCCGTAAAGAATGCGTTCTGGCCCATGACCATCGCTCTGGTCACGGGAATGCTTGCCTACACCTTCCTGACCATCATCGCTGCCTCCATCCGGCCGGAAGGCTATGCCACCTGGGTAGAGTATATTGCGGATCTTTCCGGGCTTGAGGGCCTTGCGGGGCTTCCGGTGTTCTACGCCTCCAGCGTGGCCCTGGGGCAGGCGGGAGTGGCGCTCCTGTGCATTACGACGCTGGCCGCCATCGTCACGGGCCTTGTGGGTAATTACATCGCTGCCGGCAGGCTCCTGTACGCCATGGCAAAGGAGAGGATCCTGCCCCCCTGGTTTGGCAGGCTGAACCGGGACGGGGCTCCCGGCAATGCCTTTGTGTTCCTGATGGGCGTTTCCGTGCTGATCCCCTTTCTGGGGCGTACCGCCATCGGCTGGGTCGTGGATGTGACCACCATCGGCGCCACCATCGCCTACGGCTACACTTCCGCGGCGGCCTACAAGACGGCGGACCCGAAGAAGGAGCAGCTGATCCGGTTCACCGGGATCCTGGGGCTTATTGTCTCCGTGGGCTTTTTCTTCTATTTCATGGCCTTTTCCGCAGGAGCCCTGTCCACGGAATCCTATCTGATCCTGGCCACCTGGTCCATCCTGGGCTTCTTTTTTTTCCGCCTGGTCTTCAGCCGGGATAAGGAAAGACGCTTCGGAAAGTCCACCGTGGTGTGGATCGGCCTTCTGTTTTTGATCTTTTTCACCTCCCTTATGTGGCTGCGCCAGGCGACGGACGACATGACGGAGACCATCGTGGAGAATATCAGCAGGTATTACGAGGAGAGACATCCCAATAACGACCCTCTGGTCATTGCGGACACGGAAAACTATCTGGAAAGGCAGATCCATCTTGCCAACAGGTTCCAGGCCAGAAACAGCATAATCCAGATGGGGCTGATCGTGGTGTCTTTGTCCATTATGTTCAGCATCTACAAGATCATGGCGGGGCGTGAGAAGCAGATGGAGGTGGAGAAGGCAAAGGCGGAGGAGAGCAATAAGGCGAAGACCGTGTTCCTTTCCAATATGTCCCATGATATCCGGACTCCCATGAATGCCATCATCGGCTATATCACCCTGGCAGAGCGGGAGGGCAATGACCTGCCCCAGATCAGGGAATATCTGGGCAAGATCAGGACCTCCTCCCATCATCTTCTGGCCCTGATCAACGACGTGCTGGAAATGAGCCGGATCGAGAGCGGCAAGATGAACCTGGAGCCTGTGGCGGTGGATTTAAGGCAGACCCTTCTGGAGGTGGAGGACATGTTTTCCACCCAGATGCGGGAAAAGAACATCGATTTCACTTTGGACACAGGCAGGGTGAGCAACAGCAGGGTCCTGTGCGACAAGAACAGATTAAACCGGGTGTTATTAAATCTTCTGAGCAATGCTTATAAATTCACTCCGGAGGGGGGAAGCGTGCAGGTGGTCCTGATCCAGCTTAATGAGGAGCGGGAAGGCTTCGGAAGCTTTGAACTGCGGGTCAAGGACAGCGGCATCGGCATGAGCAAGGAGTTTGCGGAGAAGGTCTTCGAAGCCTTCGAGAGAGAGCAGAATTCCACGGTCAGCGGAATCCAGGGGACAGGCCTCGGAATGGCCATCACCAAGAGCCTCATCGACCTCATGGGGGGCACCATCGAAGTGGAGACCTCTCCCGGAAACGGCACGGAGTTTATCATCCGGATCTG